>JANMGZ010000295.1:0-2779 GCA_031374905.1 Dolichospermum sp. OTE_70_metabat_362_sub | reverse complement strand
AGGTTAGATTTTTACAATCTGGAAACATTACCGACACAAAAGTCCAGTGATTCTAACAAAAAACCAACAAATCCCTTCTCTATTCAATTAACACTGCATTATTACGACAGCACTGTAAGTAACAACCGTGAAGATAGTCTTGATTGTCAAGACTATTGGACATGATTCAACCCTTTCAAGAACAGTATTGGCACTTATGTGATGAAGATTTTTGAACGCAGATAAACGCAGATGAACGCTGATATTATCCTCTTCTATCTGCGTTAATTTGCGTTCATCTGCGGTAATAATTTCCTCTAATTTTTGTTTGAGAATTACAACTCGTTCTCTTCCTGTCATTCCGGCAAATTCATCCATTACCTGTTGAGTAATATCTGGACAGTCTAAATAAAAAGAATTGACTGTTTCCCTAGCTTGAAAATAAACATCAGGGTTTTGTGCCGTACCTCGTAATACCGGATGATCAGGTGTTAAAGCCCGTGAACGATGGGCAATTACTAACTCTATGGGAATAAATTTTTGTAATTCTTCAGTTGTTAATATTGCTATTTTATCTATCTGATGGGAGGTGCGAAAACCATCAAAAAAGTGTAGATAAGGTATGCGAGATGCTAAAGTTGCTTTTGTGGAAATCAGCGCAAAATCATGGGCTTCTTGCACAGAAACAGCGCATAACATCGCAAAACCTGTACTTCTTGCGGCCATGACATCACTATGATCTCCGAAAATGGAAAGGGCTTGGGCAGCGAGCGATCGCGCCGCAACATGAAATACTGTAGGTGTAAGTTCACCCGCAATTTTGTACATATTTGGCAACATCAACATCAATCCCTGAGATGCTGTAAATGTGGTTGTCAATGAACCCGTTTGCAAAGCCCCATGTACAGCACCCGCAACCCCCCCTTCACTCTGCAACTGCACCACTGAAGGCACAGTTCCCCAGATGTTCGGTTTTCCCTCACTCATCCAAGTATCAGACCATTCCGCCATCGGTGAAGATGGTGTAATCGGGTAAATAGCAATCACCTCGTTTAGTTGGTAGACGACTTTAGCAACAGCTTCATTCCCATCTATAGTTGCAAAGGTTCTCGTGTTCATATTCTTTCACCTTTTTTGAATTACTCAATTTTGAGTAATTGGTATTTTCCCAGTCCTAAATTTTCTGGTTTCTACCTTAAACTTAAAACGAAAGTTTGAGGAAGTTGTGAAGAAAACTCAGCAGAAATTTCCAAAACATAAACCATTCAATTCTTTGCCAAAAAACTTTTTCACTATCCCCTAATTATAAAACAATTCATGTCAAATCCCCCGTACTAAATTCAGTATAGGGGCTAGAGGAGAACAAAATCCCCAATTATTCTGGTATTTTTAGGTAATAATTTTCTTCCGGCTTAGTCTAGCTTTTGGCTTAGTAATTGAGATAAATCTCTATAATTGGGAATATTGACAGGGATGGGAATCTATGATTTCCTTTTTTGTTCACATACTTACATTACTTTTCACCTACAGTCCGCCAAGCCAAAGCATAAGGTTGAATAGCTTCATTAACTTGCTTCTTAAATTGCACCCGAATCTTATAATTACCATTAGTAAGAACTGGACAAAAAATATGTTCAACACTATCGACCTCACTCACAGAATCGCAAACAACAACTTCATTATCCTTAACTAAATAAACATCAAGATTATTTAATCCTTTATTTGTAAATGTTTCCCCCACATCATATTGCTGATTATTATTTTTATCATTCAACTCTACCAAACGATCCCAAATTAAAGTAATAGCCACAAAACTATTTTTTTTCAAAGTTTTTTGTAAACCATATTCCTGAAAAGAATTAGCATTAACAGTACCATAATCCCAACCAATAGGCGGAACTGGTGCGGTAGATTTCCATTCACCAGCATTCAATTGTTGATAAGCTTGAAAAGCATTTAAATGACCTGCTCCCATTTGAGCATCTAGGGGAATTTTACTATTTTTATAAGCGTCCGTTGCTAACCAATCTTGATTTTGTTTATCAATTAAAGTCTTCGTCATTCCTAATATTAAACCATCACCATTATCTTGAATTTTATCGGCTGAATTAAGTAATATTGCTTTCATTACTTGATGACGACGAGCATCAATAGTCCAATTTGCTTGTTTAGTTCGTAACTGTCTATCCACAAATTCCTGTAATAATGCCACAGTCGCAGTAACTTGTGGTGCAGCAAAACTCGTACCCGTAGATTTATTTAACTTACCATCAGGATTAAGTAAAGGAATATTAGTACCAGGAGCAACAATATTAATTGCACTTCTACCACCAATATTAAATTCTTTCCCAGCCAAACGATTTTCTATACCTTGATTAATACTCGCCAAATTAGAAACATGAACTTTATTAAAAATTCCTTCTCGTTCTGATGAAAAAGCCACATTAATTGCGTTAAAATTGTCTGTAGGAATGGGAATCCCGCCTTTGCCTTGATTGCCAGCAATGGCATACACAACATCATGAACCCGACTAGACCAGTCAATACATAATGTTAATAAAGCATTACCATCTAAAACAGCTTCTGGTCGGGGATCACGTTCCAGAGGTTCACCAAAACTAAAATTAATAGCCCGCACATCACCACCATTTTGCATAGCAATATGTTGTGCTGATAAACACTCCTCCGGTTGACCGATTTTTTTTGTAGCTCCCACAGCAGAAGAATATAATCGGGCGTTTGGTGATACACCAGGAAAAGCCTTATCTTGACTCACCATGACACCAGAAACATTATAGGC
>JANMGZ010000252.1:0-2507 GCA_031374905.1 Dolichospermum sp. OTE_70_metabat_362_sub | reverse complement strand
CTGCACCATTGTAGCCATTTTCTTTGTCAGCCCATACAGGACCTGCAATATCTAAATGCGCCCAAGGGGTATCCTTAACAAACTGTTTGAGGAACAAAGCCGCAGTAATAGAACCACCATAACGAGGTCCGGTATTTTTCATATCGGCAATACCAGACTTTAGCCCTTCAAAATATTTATCTTCCATGGGCATCCGCCAAATTTTCTCACCAGTACTGTCTGCGGCTGTTTGTAATTGGGAAGCTACAGCATCATCTGGTGTAAATAAACCGGCGATATCTTCACCTAAAGCTACCACACAAGCACCTGTAAGGGTAGCTAAATCAACGATCGCATCTACACCCAATTTATCAGCATAGACTAAGGCATCAGCCAAGGTTAATCGCCCTTCAGCATCGGTGTTGTTAACTTCGATTGTTTTGCCATTTGATGCGGTTAAGATGTCTCCAGGGTGCATAGCCTTACCGCTAATCATGTTTTCGGTAACGGCGGAGATAAAGTGAACTTCTACATCTGGTTTTAATTGCCCAATGGCTTTGGCTGCGCCTAAAGTTGCGGCTGCACCACCCATATCCATTTTCATGGTTTCAATACCACTACCAGCACCTTTAATGTTTAAACCACCAGAATCAAAGGTGACACCTTTACCGATAATTGCCAGTTTCCGTCTAGGTGTGGTGGCTGGTTTATAGATGAGGTGAATGAATTTAGGTGGTAAATCAGAAGCTTGGGCAACGCCTAAAAATGCCCCCATGCCTAGTTTTTCGCATTCTGCCTGGTCCAAAATTTCCAATTCTAACCCGTGTTCGTGAGCGATCGCTTGGGCAGTTTCTGCCATAGTGATAGATGTTACCGAGTTAGCTGGGGCTGCTACTAACTGTCTCGCCAAAATCACACCGGCAACAATTTGATTAGCGCGGATAATAGCGGCTTCTTGTCCAGCTAAACCGAGTAAATCAATGGTTTCAATGGGAGGATTTTTATCTTCAATCTCAGATTTAAAGCGATTATCTTGGTAAAGTGCTAATTCTATGCCTTCAGTCAAGGCTTGGGCTGTAGTAGCTGGATCATTGTTCCACAGTGGTAAACTGATTCCCAGAGTTTTGGTTTTTTGCTTTTTAGCGGTTCGCGCGACAGTAGCCGCAACCCGACGTAAAGTTTCTAATTTCAGCGCCTCTAGTTTACCTAAACCCACCAAAATCACCTTCCGCACGGAATGAGTAGCGGCTAACCGAATGACGATGGTGCTATTTGCCTTACCTTTAAATTCTTCTTCGGCAATTATTTCTTTGATAATTCCCGCACATTTATCATCTAAGCCGGCTAAATCACCAGTTAATTCTCCTGCGTCTTCAAACAGGCCAACAGCTAAAGTATCACCAGTCCAATCTAATAATGCTGTATTTGTAGGTTGAATCGTCATTTTTGTAAGTTCTGTTTATCTGTCTTCATGTACCAGTATTGCTCAAATTTTCGGAATCATGGGCGTTTCACGCAACATCTTGACAATCTGGTAGAATCAGAAATAGGTTATAAATGTCGAATTTACAAAGTTTTATTGGTTTTTCACAAAATTATTAATATGTCTAGAGATATAAATCAACCCCAACTACCACCAACTAGCGCCATTGAGAGTGTAACTAATGTTGCATTTGAAAATTGGTTTGAATATGCAGTTAGAGCGCAACCTCACCATACAGACTATGCGGGTATTGTTTGGCATGGCACTTATTTAACTTGGATGGAGGAAGCACGGGTAGAATGTTTACGCTCTATTGGCATTGAATTTGCTGATTTAGTCGCTTTAGGCTGTGATTTGCCTGTTGTAGAGTTATCAATCCGTTATCATCGGTCGGTGCAGTTAGGGATGTCAGCCCTAGTAAGAACACGCATGGCTGAAGTAACAGGAGTGCGAATGAACTGGGATTATAAAATTATTTCTCCTGATCATCAGGATTTATATATTACTGCTCAAGTTACCTTAGTGGCTTTAGATCGGGAAAAGGGGAAAATTATGCGTCAGTTACCACCTGCGGTTAAAGATGCTTTAGCGAAAATTTCCGGATTTGGGAAGATTGGGTAATGGGTAGATTATACTGTCTAACTAATCTGACAAAATAATCTAACATTCTTAACGGAATGGGAGTTGCTGATTTGGTTTTAGTTTGAAATTCTGGCGTTGGTGAATTAAGGTATGAAATTCCTAAATTGAACCTTTAAAACTCTTACCTTTGCGCCTTTGCGCCTTTGCGTGAGACTAAAATTCATACCCTTAATCAGCAACGCCGAAATTCTACATGCAAGATTCTATTTTCTGTTTGCAGAAATGTTAGCGAATCTGCGCGAATGGGTTCTATGCTTAATTCTGTTTTTAAGACTTTAATTTTTTTGACTTCTTCCGGTAGCAATCAATTGGCGAAATCACGGGGATATTTTTCGGCTAGGATTTTGCAAACATGATCAAAACTCGCGGTTTACACCCTTTTTTTTACTCTCGTTTATTGCTG
>JANMGZ010000248.1:0-7210 GCA_031374905.1 Dolichospermum sp. OTE_70_metabat_362_sub | reverse complement strand
GCTGGATCTAAAAGAGATATACTAATTTGGGCGGAGTTACCAATTAGCATTGTTACAGCCATTGTTTCTCCTAAAGCCCTACCCAGAGATAGCATTGTTGCACTAACGATTCCAGAAAATGCGGCTGGTAATAAGACTCGAAAAACTGTTTCCCAACGAGTTCCCCCTAAAGCCATAGATGAGCTACGTAACTCTTTAGGAATAACCATTAAAACATCACGAGAAATAGCTGCCATTGCGGGTAAGGTCATAATGGCGAGAACAATACCGGCTGTTAACATATTGTTGCCAGCAGGGTCTTCTGTATTAAATAGTGGTATAAACCTAAAAGTGCTACCCAACCACTTTTCTATGGGAACTATGAAGGGGATAAATATGAAAATTCCCCATAAACCAACAATCACGCTGGGGATAGCGGCAATTAATTCAATGACAAAGGCTATGGTAGTTTTGACTGGATTTGGTAAAAAGTCTTCACTTGTGACTAAGGCAATGGATATGCCTACGGGTATAGTTAATAAAACAGCGATCGCACTGCTGACTAAAGTTCCGTAGATGTAAGGTAATGCCCCAAAAATTTGATTACCTGTATCCCAATCTTGTCCCCATAAAAAACCCAATCCAAACTTATCAATAGCTGGTTGTGCTTCTTTAAAAATGACCCAGGTCATAAGAAAGAGGATAGCTACAGTAATACCAGAGAAGATATACACTAGCCATGTAAATCCCTTATCAAACCAGAAATTAACGCCACTTGTGGATGTTAAATCAATATTTCCATCACTTAAATTAGCCATGATCAATAAAAAAATATAAAATCTGATACATTAGGTTTAAGCGTTCAGCAATCAGCAATCAGCCAAAAACAGAAATAGGAAATCAAAAGAAGTTTTAATTACCTATATTTCAGTGTTGAAAGCTAATAGATGACGGCTGAATGCTTATGTAAAAATTACTTAACGCTGCTATTTACTGTTTGTAGAACACGGTTCACAACATCACTAGGAATTTTGGTGTAGTTGAGGTCATCATTATATTGTTGACCGTCTTTGAGAACCCAGTTAATCCATTTTTTCACAGCTTCAGCTTTAGCAGGGTTAGAATACTGCTTGTAAACCATCATCCATGTTAAACCAACGATAGGATAACCTTGTCCTGGATCTCCCACAAAAACGCGGTAGTTATCAGGGAATTTCACTGTTGATAAAGCTGAGTTAGCAGATGCTAGAGAAGGAGCGACAAATTCTCCTTTTTTATTTTGGACTTCCGCTGAATTTAGTTTGTTTTTAGTAGCGTAGTCATATTCCACATAACCAATAGATCCAGGAGTGCTTCTGACTAAAGCTGCTACTCCAGGATTACCTTTACCTTTGAGGACGTTAGGTAAAGTCCATTTGGGAGCGGTGTTAGCTCCAATTCTGCCTTTGAAATAACCATTAATAGCACTTAAATGGTTGGTGAAAATGAAAGTTGTGCCACTACCATCAGCCCGAACTACAAATTTAATGGGACTACTTGGAAGGTTTACACCGGGGTTATCCGCTTTAATTTTTGCGTCATCCCAGTTTTTAATTTTCCCTGAAAAAATATCTGGTAATGTCGCGCGAGATAATCTTAGTTTGCTGACACCAGGTAAATTATAAACAACGGAAACAGCACCACCAGCAGTGGGTACTAAGATCACACCATTTTTAACTTTAGCGATTTCTTCATCTTTCATCGCTGCGTCACTACCACCGAAATCAACTGTTCCCGCAATGGTTTGACGAATACCACCACCGCTACCAATGGCTTGGTAGTTAACTTTTAAGTCAGGGAATTTTTTCTTAACTTCACGAGCATAACGTTCGTAGAGAGGAGCGGGAAAGGTTGCTCCAGCCCCGTTTAAAGTTTGAGCAAGAGCGATCGCACTCAACATTGGACTTAATGCAACAGCCCCGGTTATAAATGAAGTGGCAACAACACGATTCAAAATGGTGGATAAAAAAGCCATACTGCCTCTTAATAGTTTTCAGAAATACTTACTTAGGGAATTGCATTCTCTGTATTAATTTGATATTAAATTATTAAGAATAGATTAAGAAATTAGCAACACTAGTTTAAATTAAATTTAAGTGTTTAATTTGTAAGTATAGCAATCCTAAATTAGTTATGAACAACAAGATCCCCGACTTCTCTAAGAAGTCGGGGATCTGACTCTTGTTATGTATACCTACGGCACGTTACGCTATCAAAAATCACAGAGGATTTCTATATCATCTTATAAAATATCCTAGCAGTGTTATATAAATAAACAATCTGCTAGGAATAGGTAGTATTATTTGCCATGTTTGAGCGGATTAGTATTGATTTATTTAGATATAAATACTTTCTTATCCTCGACCACAATAAACAAAAAAGGTGTATAAATTGGTTAAGATAACTCATGTAATAGATTAATTTGTGATTAAAATAAAGGTTTGTGACTGCCGACGGATGTATTCTTGCTGATAAAAGTAAAAAAAATTAAGTAATTGAAGATAATTTTATGACACTTATAGTTCAAAAATACGGTGGTACATCTGTTGGTTCAGTTGAACGGATTCAAGCTGTTGCTCAAAGAGTAGATAAAACTGTAAAAGCTGGAAATTCTGTAGTAGTAGTGGTTTCCGCTATGGGAAAAACCACCGACGGATTAGTTAAACTAGCTAATGATATTTCTCAAACTCCTAATCGTCGGGAAATGGATATGCTGCTTTCCACAGGAGAGCAAGTTACCATTGCTTTACTGAGTATGGCATTACAAGAAATTGGCCAACCAGCAATTTCGATGACGGGCGCTCAGGTAGGCATTGTCACCGAAGCTGAACACACTCGCGCTCGGATTTTACATATTGAAACCGAACGCTTAATGCGGCAAATCAATGCAGGTAAAGTAGTTGTTGTTGCAGGTTTTCAAGGAATTAGCAGTACAGAAGAATTAGAAATTACTACTTTAGGGCGTGGTGGTTCTGACACTTCCGCAGTGGCAATAGCTGCCGCCATAGGCGCAGATTTTTGTGAAATTTATACAGATGTCCCCGGAATTTTGACTACAGATCCGCGTCTTGTTCCTGAAGCCCAATTATTAACAGAAATCACCAGTGATGAAATGCTGGAATTAGCCAGTCTAGGGGCGAAAGTATTACATCCTAGGGCTGTGGAAATTGCCCGAAATTATGGCGTTCCTTTGGTTGTGCGTTCGAGTTGGACAGATCAGCCAGGAACTTGGGTAACAACACCTAAAAAACAAAATCGTCCGTTAGTAAATTTAGAATTAGCCCGTCCTGTAGATACTGTGGAATTTGATACTCAACAGGCTAAGGTGGCTTTATTACGTGTTCCCGATAAACCAGGGGTAGCAGCCCAGTTATTTGGAGAAATTTCTCAACAAAATATTGATGTGGATTTAATTATTCAGTCTATTCATGAAGGTAATAGTAACGATATTGCTTTTACAGTCAATACATCAATATTAAAACGAGCAGAAGCCGTATCCTCAGCTATAGCCCCTGCATTGAGAAATCATCCTACTTCCGATGAAGCAGAAGTGATGGTAGAGAAAGATACGGCAAAAGTGAGTATTGTGGGTGCGGGGATGATTGGTAGACCAGGGGTAGCAGCGCAGATGTTCAAAAGTTTAGCTGCGGTTGGTGTGAATATTCAGATGATTTCTACCAGTGAAGTTAAGGTGAGTTGTGTTGTTGATTCTAGAGATTGCGATCGCGCTATAGCTGCACTCTGTAACACCTTTGAAATTAATTTTTCTTCTACTTCCCTCACCTCTGGTAGCCCCCCTAAATCCCCTGCTGTGCGTGGTGTCGCTTTAGATATGAATCAAGCCCGGATCGCAATTCGGCAATTGCCAAATCGTCCGGGTATAGCCGCAAAATTGTTTGGATTTTTAGCAGAATATAATATTAGTGTGGATATGATTATTCAATCCCAACGTTGTCGAATAGTAAATGGTGTTCCCCGTCGAGATATTGCCTTTACTGTAGCCAGAATGGACGCAGAAAACGCTCAACAGAAATTAAAAGCAATTGCCACAGAATTAGATTGGGGTGAAGTGGTATTAGATAGTGCGATCGCTAAAGTTAGTATTGTTGGTTCTGGGATGGTCGGACAACCAGGGATTGCAGCTAAAATGTTTACAGCTTTAGCTAAAAATCACATCAATATTCAAATGATTGCCACTTCAGAAATTAAAGTTAGTTGTGTTGTCCAACAAGATGAAGGTGTGAAAGCTTTACAATTAATTCACTCAGCTTTTGATTTAGCTGGTAGTGAAAGATTTGTAGTTCCAGCGTGAACATATCCAGCTTTGTTTTTCTCTTAATTGCAGCATTCGGAGAAATTTCCGGGTGCTACAGTTTTTGGGCATGGTTAAGATTAGGAAAAAGCATTTTTTGGGTAATTCCGGGAATTTTTGCTTTGATTATCTTTGCTATTACTCTAACTAAAGTAGATGCCGATAATGCTGGGAGAGTTTATGCTGCTTATGGGGGAATTTATATCCTTTCATCCTTATTGTGGTTATGGCTATTTGAAGGAGTAAAACCAAATAGATGGGATTTATCAGGTGTGATAATTTGTCTTTTGGGAACAGTGATTATTTTATGGGGTTCACACAGATAAATTCAATGCTATATTTTGGTCAGTAAATGTTCTCCCACCCGCAAAGCATTAGCAATAATAGTTAATGATGGATTTACAGCCGAACTAGAAGGAAAAAAGCTACCATCAACAACATAAAGATTATCAACATCATGAGTCCGACAATTGACATCTAGCACCGAAGTATTGGGATCTTCTCCAAAACGACAAGTACCACATTGATGAGTAACTTCTCTTAAACCCATTTTTTGAGAAATATGTAAAGATTTAGGTGATTGAAAGACAGAAAGTGATTGTAAAACCTTAATCCATTCCTGAATTAATTTATTAAATGCTGTTTGATTATTACGAGTATATTCCAGAAAAATTTTCCCATTTTTACTCAAAACCCTATTATTAAAATCTGGTAAATCTTCCGTTATCACTAACCAAGATAGAGAATGATTAGCTATAGCCTCAGCCATAAAATTAGGCATTAAAGGCGGACCATAAGCCATAATTTTATCTTTATTCGCGCCACCGAGTAATTGCACCGTACCCATAGGATAAGCAAAGTCTTGGTTTCCCCAATAAAAATCAGTAAAAGCCAAAGTTTTCGGAAAAACGGTATGATTCCGCTTAGTGTTTAATGTCATCACTACAGCAAAATTATGTGTCATGTAATTGCGTCCCACAAGATGAGAACTATTAGCTAATCCATTCGGGTGATGATCATTAGCAGATTTCAATAACAATAATGCTGAATTAACTGCACCACAAGCCAATACCACAATATTTCCAGAAAATATCTGACGTTGATCTCCTATTTCTGCTTCTACTCCCGTTACTTCTCGACCGGATGGGCTAGTATGTAAACAGATAACTTTTGCTTGAGTTATTAATTTAATATTTGCATAAGTCATTGCTGGACGGACACAGTTAACATCCGCGTCAGCTTTAGCATCAATTAAACACGGAAAACCATCACAAGTATGACAACGAATACAACCACTTAAACTCCGATTTACTTCATTAAGTTTAATAGCTAGTGGTTGATAAAAAGGATGAAACCCTTGATCATTTAAAGAATTATGAATTTCTTGAACATAAGGTTCATGGCTAAATGCTGGAAAAGGATATTCTTGATCAATTGACGGTTCAGTAGGATCAAGACCTCGTTTACCATGTACATCATAGAGTTTTTCTGCTTGGTCATAGTAAGGAGCAAAATCTGGATATTTTAACGGCCATTCGGGAGAAATACCATCTTCATGAATAACCTTTTCAAAATCTCGTTCCCGCAATCTAAACAAAGTCCCGCCATAAAATTTTGTATTACCACCTACATAATAATGTGTGAGTGGATTGATAACTTTTCCGTGTTTGTCATACCATACTTCACTAGTTCGATAGCGTTCTTTACGGGAAACTTCTTTACTATCCCAATTAGCTTTTTCTTTAGGTAAAAAATCACCTTGTTCTAAAACTAAAATTTTCTTACCACTGGATGCTAATTTGTAGGCTAAAGTTCCACCTCCAGCACCAGTACCAATGATAATAACGTCGTAATGATTGACAGTCATAGTTTACTATTTGTGAGTATAGAACCCGATGTAATATGTATGCATATTCAATTTTTACCGATTGTGCTAGTTAAAATAGATTGATCTAATTCAATATTGCTTAGTTAAAGCTAAAAAGTCGTTATATAGTAGGTTATGGTAACGCAAGTAAACACAACACAATCGTTAATTTAGCCTGTATTGACTATTAATTCTGTATTTTAAACATCATCAGTATAGAGAGTGATAGTTCGGGCGGTACATTTTGCAGTAAAATTAATGCTTTGATATAAAGGAAGACAAAAAATGACCCGTGTAATCATCGTGCGTCATGGTCAAAGTACCTACAATATAGAAAAACGTATTCAAGGGCGGACTGATGCTTCATCATTAACCGAAAAAGGTCAAAATGATGCCAGTAAAGCAGGTAAAGCCCTCAGTAGTATTTCCTTTCAAGCTATTTATAGTAGTCCCCTCCAGCGAGCAAAATCAACAGCCGAAATTATCCGTACTCAATTAGCTGCACAATCTCCTGTGATTCAAATTGATGAACAGTTGGTAGAAGTTGATTTACCCCTCTGGGTAGGAATGACGACAAGTGAAGTCCAAGAAAAGTTAACTGAAGATTACCGTACCTGGAAAGAACGTCCCCACGAATTACGGATGCTTTTAAATGAAGATTCCGGGACTAGAGAACATTTCCCTGTGCTGGCTTTATATGCCCAAGCTAAACAGTTTTGGCAAGAGATTCTCCCCCAACATCAAGGAGAAACTATCCTGATTGTGGGTCATAATGGCATCAATCGCGCCTTAATTAGCACCGCGTTGGGAATTTCCCCCAGTCGCTACCATTGTTTGCAACAATCTAACTGTGGCATTAGTATCTTGAATTTTGCTGGTGGTTTGGGTGAACCAGTACAGTTAGAATCCATGAATCAAACTCAACATCTGGGTGAAACTTTTCCTTCCCTGCGTCCTGGTCATCAAGGTGTAAGATTATTATTGGTGCGTCATGGGGAAACAGAATGGAATCG
>JANMGZ010000236.1:0-6188 GCA_031374905.1 Dolichospermum sp. OTE_70_metabat_362_sub | reverse complement strand
GGTTTTGGGAAACGGATTCAATTTTATCAAGGTTCTTGGTGGCAACCCCTAGAATCTCTTAAAGGTCAGTTTAGCGGCATGATATCAAATCCGCCTTATATTCCCAGTGATACTGTACTGACTTTACAACCAGAAGTAGTTAAACATGAGCCACATTTAGCCTTAGATGGTGGTGCAGATGGTTTAGACTATATTCGTCATTTAATCCATGTTTCCCCTGATTATTTGCGTCCTGGTGGGGTGTGGTTGATTGAAATGATGGCAGGACAGGCGGAAATGGTAAGGGAATTATTAGAAAATAATGGTAATTATAGCGATATTTCTATTTATGCTGATTTGGCGGGAATTGAACGTTTTGCGGTGGCTTGTAAACAAAATTGTGGTTGTACAGATAGGAGTTTGAGAAATTTAAAATTTGTAAAAAGATAAATCAACTATCAAGATAATTTAAACAGGTTGAGGGATGGTTTGGGGAATTGGACTTGGTACTGTTTCTGGGACTGGTGCGGGGAAAGGTGGGGGAATGGTTGGCTCTCCTGGTGTAGGGTGAGGACGTGGGAGGGGGTTGGGTTCAGGAGTGGGAATTTGGGGTTCGGGGATGGAGATAGCAGAAGGGTTAATCATGTTTGGATTTTTGGTGTGTGAGGGAAAAAGCCTCTCAGTTGAGAGGCTGGAGGTATAAATTTGAGAAATTTTAAATGAACAGATTAGGAGTAATGACAGCCAAAACTCCACCGGCTGCGGATGCAACTAAAGAGACAAAAGCGGCATTAAATAGCCACCAAGCAGCGTCCGCAAGGGCTTTTTTACTATCAATTGCTTGTTGTTTGGCTTGTTCTTTAATCGCTTGCAGTCTTTTTTGGGTTTCTTGCTGAATGCGTTCAGCTTGGTGTAATACCTTATCCCGTGATGATTCAATCCGATTGATAATTTGATTAGCTTGCTCTTCGGAGATATCAGGACGAGAAGTGAGGAGAGCAACTAAGGTATCGCGGTCGAATTGATTTAAGCGATCGCGCAATGCTTCAAATCCTGCTTGTGGATCATCGAATATTTTGGCAAAATCCCCCTGAATACCTTCATAACTGAGTTCGGGACGGTCTAGAGAGTTGAGATAGTCGCGCACTTTACCAAAAACATTATCTACGAGCGATCGCATTTTTTGCTGAATTTGCTCGAATTGTTGAACTATGGAGTCACGCACAGATTCAATTTGGTCAACAATTTTGTTGGCTTCGTCTTCTGTGATATCTTCACGTTGAGAAAGTAAAGCTACCAATGTAGAACGGTCAAATTTAGCAACCCGCTCACCTAAACTACCAATACCTGCACCGGGTGAAGATAACAACAATTGTAAATCGCGTTTGATTCCTTCAGGATTCAATTCTTCTTTGTTGGTGTTACGGAGATAATTTTCCAAATTCGCTTCAAAATCTAGGACTTGTTTAGTCGTGCGTTGTGCTAACCGTTGGGGAGCTTTAATAATATTAGCGATCGCTTTTTGTGCAGAATCAATAATTTGATTAACTTGCTCTTCACTCAAATCTTTGCGTCCAGCCAGCAGTTTAACTAATGTTTCCCGGTCAAATTGCGATAAGCGATTACCCAATGCTAAAGCTCCTTCTTTGGGGTCATTAAACAACTTTTGTAAATCGCGCTGAATACCTTCAGGATTGAGTTCTTCTAAGTTGGTATTTCGCAGATATTCACCTATGGCTGTTGTCGTTTGTTCATACTGTTCTTGGGCTTTTTCAGTAACTTTTTGGGGAACTTGGAGAATATTATCTTTGACTTTTTCCAAAGAGTCTAGAGTTTGGTTAATTTCTGACTCATTTAAATCTTGTCGCTGACTCAATAATTGCACCAGCGTATCTCTATCAAATTGCGAAAAGCGACAACGTAAAAGATTTATTCCAGCTTCTGGGTCTTCTAACAGCACTTGAAAATCACGTTTAATGGCATCAGGATTAAGTTCTTCCTTATTAGTATTCCTTAGATAATCTTCAACCCTTTGCCGCACTTCATTAGCTTTAGCTGTGGCTTTTTCTTCCACTTCTCTAGCTTGATCAATAACATGATCACGGCTGCTTTCGAGTTGACCAATAATATTATTAGCTTCCTCTTCGCTAATATCATGACGTTGCTGGAGTAATGGGAAAAAAGTATCCCGATTAAATCTACTCAACCGTTCTTGTAAATCTTCCGACCGAGCTTCGGAATCTTGCAACATCACTCCAAAGTTACGCTCAATTCCTTCTGGAGTTAGTTCTTCTTTATTAGCATTCTGCAAATAATCTTCTATTTGACTGCGAATTTGTTGGGATTTTTCCTGTTTTTCTGCCTGTTGCACAATTGGTAAAACTTCTTGACGAATATTTTCTAATTGTTCGGCAATTTCCCGCTTTCTATCTTCATTAAGATCACCGCGTTGGTTCAGCAAATTAGTAAAATAATCTTGATTGATTTCTTCTAAATTATGGCGAACATTACTAGGGTTGGCATTAGGATCATAAATCACTTCTCTAAATTCATCTTGAATTGTGAGGCGATTAAAATGCCAAGGGAAAGAATTAATGATATATTCTTCTACATCAGCCTTGATACTATTCTGAGGTTGTTTGGAAAATCTTTCACCTAATTGATTCCCTATTTTACTAGCTTGTTCAGTTGTTTGCTTAGTGACCTGTTTCAGTTGCTCAATAATTTTATTAACATCAACATCTTGAACTTTACTACCGATTTTTTTCAACTCAGTTGTAATTTCTTGAACATTAAGATCAGAAATATTAGCTCTTTCTAATACTGCTGTTCCTGCTGCACCTAAGCCATATTGAATAGCTTGATTGAAGAAACCATTGGTTTGTTTTCCGTTTCCACCACCAACAGTTATCAATTGTTGCAGTCTTTCACCTAATTTTTCTGATTTTAATTCTTCTGGACTAGCTGACTTGAGTAAATTAAGAACTTTTTCTGTAGGATTTTGGCGATTTAAAACTTGCTTCCAAGCAGCTTCCAGTTGGTCAGCAATTTTATTGACATCTTCTTGAGCAAAGTCTGTCCGACTGCTGATTAAATCCACAAAAGTTTGACGATTGATATTCTTGAGAAATTCACTATCACCAATATCTCGCAAATCTACATCTTTTAACAATTGGTCAAATTGACTTCTAATTTCTTTGATATCTAGCTGTGGTAACTTTAGAGAACTCAAAGAAGTTTGCAAAGTATTTTTAATACTATCAGCATCAAAACCTGAAGTTAATTCTCGACGGACTGCTGCGGTAATTTCTTCAGCGGTAGAAACCATCTGTTTTTGGGCAACATTTGCACCAATAGCCGAAGTAGCTGTACCTAACAAACCTTGAATACCGGAGGTTACAGTGGTAACAAAAGAACCAATTAAAGAACTTAAAGCATTAGAACCTAGCCACATGATAACAGTGAAGTAGGTAGACCAAATAACAACACCGATAATTGCACCCAAAAACGTATTTTCAATTAAGCTTAATTTAACCGCCAAAAAACAAGCGATAAATAAGGCAATACTGGAAGAAAAAATTGCCCAAAGCCCAATCTTAGCTTCAACTTTGCGAATGCTTCCGCCTAATGTTTGGGCATCATCATCATCAGAATATGCACCAGTTCCTATAGCTGAAATTCCCGCAGCTACAGAGAGATTTGTGAATAATAATTGAAAAGCAAATGCCATGAGGACACCACATAGCAATGCTAACAAAAATTTAGGACTAGAAAAAATAAATGGTGTTTGAAATTGAGGAGCTAATACCTCACCTGTGATTCTGATTGGTGCTAATCCTAAATGTAAATAGCTCCACTGAAAAGATATTACCAAATTTGAAAAAATCATACTTTTCTCCTTTACTTTTAACCTCAATCTGCATATATTAGTTACTAATAATATCCCTCCCATTCTTAATTTATAGTAATCACCATGCGGGAATACATCTTCTAATTCTCAGTATTAAAAAACTATCTATTACTTTTTAATTACCAGTAATGCTGAATAGTTACTGTGCTTTTTCGATCAGTAAAAAATCTGCTTTGAAGTTGAAATCTGCAAATTTGATTGTATAGCTAGACTAACTTAATCTTTGTTGTGAATTCTTCTACCATTGGACACAGAGGATTCTATGCTGCAAGAGCTATAAAATATATATTTGATCAGCATATTTAAATGATAAAATAATAAGAATTACCAAAAAAATGCCGAAAAAGTCTTAATTTTTCCAAACAAGTAATTTATATAGATAAATGAAAACTTACTGATGATAAATCCGCATTAAGTCTGATTAAAAACTCTCTCATGGGTATGATGGAATACTTGAAAAACTTGATCACCGTAAAAGAATGATTTTGTAAAAACAAGTTTTTCATCAAGAGGTTTAAAAATGACAACTACAAACAAAAAGCGCACAATTCGTTACGCTGTTGTTGGTTTGGGTTGGTTTGCTCAACAAGCGGCTTTACCTGCATTTACTCAAGCTGATAACTCGGAATTAGTTGCTTTGGTTTCCGATGATCCTATCAAACGTGAAGAACTCAGTCAACGGTATGGGATTGAGCATACTTATTCCTATGAGGATTATGAGGAATGTCTGACTAGCGGCTTAATAGATGCGGTTTATATTGCATTACCTAATCACCTCCATTGTGAGTATACTGTGCGAGCAGCTAATCAGGCTATTCATGTACTTTGTGAAAAACCAATGGCTGTGACAGAAAAAGATTGCGAAGCCATGAATAAAGCGGCAAATGACAATGCTGTAAAGCTGATGATTGCTTACAGATTACATCTAGAACCAGGAAATATGCAAGCTGTAGAAATTGTCCGCTCGCGTCAAATAGGAGAACCACGGCTTTTCAACTCTGTTTTCTCTCAACAAGTAGAACAAGGCAATATTCGGTTACAAGAAAATAAAGGTGGCGGTACACTCTATGATATCGGTATTTACTGCATTAACGCCGCTCGCTATCTGTTTCAAGATGAACCCACGGAAGTGTTTGCTGTAGCTGCTACCAAAGAAGAACAACGCTTTAGTGAAGTGGAAGAAATGACTAGCGTTATCCTCCGCTTTCCCCATGACCGACTAGCAACTTTTACCTGTAGCTTTGGTGGCGCAAAAGTTTCTCATTACCAGGTTGTCGGTAATAAAGGCGATATTCGAGTCGAGTCTGCTTACACTTGGCAGGGAGCAATTAAGCACTATCTAACTCTTAATGGTGAAACCCAAGAGCGGACTTTTGAGCGCCACGATCAATTAGCAGCAGAATTTACTTATTTCTCTAATTGCATTCTCCAAAATAAAGACCCAGAACCATCGGGAATAGAAGGATGGAATGATGTTTGCATTATTGAGGCGCTATATCAATCTATTGAAACAGGTCAGCCTGTTCATGTAAACAATTTTGATCGTGATCAACGTGCGACATCGGCTCAAACTATTGAGCATCCTGCTACTGAAGAGAAACCAGAACTAATTCATGCTGTTGCACCTGGAGGTAAAGCTTAAAGCCAAGTTAGTTTAAAGGGGAAAGAAAAAACTTTTAACTTTCTCCCTTTAAATCTTTCTCTTGATCATTATCAAATAATTCTAATAAACCAAATATGCCCACAAAAAAAGTATAAGTTGCATATTTAATTGCTGTCTGATTTCGAGTTGGTGCATAATAAGCGGCAATGATGGCTTCGAGAAAATGAGCCGAGAGCGCAACATGAGCAATGATTAAAACTGGAGTTAAGATAGTCGGTAGTTGACTGTTAGTGATTGATGTTTGGATATTCCATAATTCTAAGCTTATTGCGCTGGCTATGAGTAGGATAGATATGATTTTGAAGATGGGGAATAATTTTTGTTTGATATCTTTTAAATTCATGTTGTTTGATTTTTAGGCTTTTGGGTACTTGTTATGCTAGGTTACCAGTGTGTAAAAGGGAATAGGGGGAAAGAGAGAATATTTTGCCATAATGTTGAAAAATATGGCTCATTTATCATACATAGCAAACTTTATGCGATTTTTTGTTTAGATTTTGCGTATTATGTACTCAAGTCAAGAAAGCCTAAAAACAAATATTCAGCCCCCAGTGCTATAAATGACTGAAAGCTGAAACTCACTTTTTTCCGCTAGAATTTTGCCATAGACAATTAGAGCAACCAGTGCTAAAACCA
>JANMGZ010000489.1:0-1572 GCA_031374905.1 Dolichospermum sp. OTE_70_metabat_362_sub | reverse complement strand
CTTGAAATAACAAGCGATTTTGGTCAAATGTCGCTCCTCCTTCACTACCAATTCCGGGCGCTGTCAATCTACAAGCAGACGCTTCTACTAGGTCAGCACGTCCGGCTATGTAACCACCAGCACTCACTACTGTACCTCCAGGATTTTTTATCAATGACCCGGCTATGAGGTCAGCACCAATATGGGTTGGTTCTTGGGTTTCTATGAATTCGCCATAGCAGTTGTCTACAAAACAAACGGTGTGGGGATTTTGTTGTTTGACTATGTAAACAATTTTCTCTATTTCGGCTATAGAGAGGCTTGGCCGCCATGAATATCCGCAGGAACGTTGAATCAATACTAACTTTGTGTTGTCGGTAATGCTAGTATTTAAGGTCTGCCAATCTATTTTTCCTTCTTCAGTTAGTTCCAATTGGCGGTATTTTATGCCAAAATCAATTAGAGAACCTTGGCCTTGTCCTCTCAAGCCAATTACTTCTTCGAGCGTATCGTAGGGAGAACCGACTACTGCTAACATTTCATTCCCAGGACGAAGTACACCATACAATGCACAGGCGATCGCATGAGTTCCCGAAACAAACTGCACTCGCACCAAAGCAGCTTCAGCACCCATCACTTGGGCAAAAACTTTATCCAAAGTTTCTCGTCCTAAATCATCGTGTCCGTAGCCACTTACGCCTGCAAAATGGTGTGCGCCTACTCGGTGATGACGGAAGGCATCTAATACTCGTTTAAGATTATGCTTGACCTGAGCGTCAATACCAGAAAAAATTTCTACTAGCGCCTGTTCTGCTTCCAGCAGCTGTTCAAAGCTGTTCATCATTTCCTCATTCAAAAATATAAAATAGATATGCGGATTTTAGGATCGCGCAGACTAGGCTGAACAATTTCTATTCAGGTTACTGCATGACAATTGCTACTTCTAAACCTCACATTAACTGGGTTAATACCCTATTCTTCGTTGCATTGCACGTTGGCGCTCTGTTTGCCCTGATTCCTAGCAATTTTAGCTGGAGGGCAGTTGGTGTTGCTTTATTGCTTTACTGGGTGACTGGAGGTTTAGGTATTACTTTGGGATATCACCGCCTTGTCACTCACCGTAGTTTTCAAACTCCTAAATGGCTAGAGTATGTCTTGGTAATCTTTGGGACACTATCTTGTGAAGGTGGTCCAATTGAATGGGTAGGTACACATCGTATTCACCACTTACATTCTGATACTGAATCTGATCCCCATGATTCAAATCAAGGTTTCTGGTGGAGTCACATGGGTTGGATGATTCATTTTGCGCCCGCTCACGATCAAGTTCCTCGCTTCACTAAAGACATTATTGATGACCCAGTTTATCAGTTTTTACAGAAAAATTTCATTTTCTTACAAATTGCCTTAGGCTTAGTCCTATATTACTTTGGTGGCTGGCCAACGGTAGTTTGGGGAATTTTCGTCAGAATTATCTGGGTTTATCACTGTACTTGGTTGGTAAATAGTGCTACTCATAAATTCGGTTATCGCACTTATGATGCTGGTGACAAATCAACAAATTGTTGGTGGGTTGCTATCCTAGTTTTTGGT
>JANMGZ010000149.1:0-9043 GCA_031374905.1 Dolichospermum sp. OTE_70_metabat_362_sub | reverse complement strand
CCAGGTAAACTACGCGAGATAAAATCAATATTGTGACTCTGTTCTCTGAGATGAGAAGCAAGAGTAAGACAGCGCATGATGTGGCCTGTTCCTATCTGGGTAGATGAATCAACTCGAAGAATAAAATTCATATAGGTTTATCTAATCTTAAATAAAGGTTCTAAAGATTGACAACGTAGATATTTTTCTATTAGACAATTATCTACACCATCTTGCAAAATCGGCAAAACCTGATCGTAAACATTTAGTAATTTTTCGATATCATGATCTTGATGTGCATAACTAATATTGTGAGCGCCAAGGGTAAGAATATTCCTATTAAACACTTCTTGTAAAAACAAAGTTTTAATTTGCCAATTGGTATAGGGGTGAGTATCACGAATGATAAACAATGATAAAACTGGATTTCCCGATATAGACAATATATGACCAATGTTATGCTTGTCTATTAGTTTACTAACTCCATCTAATATTTTTTGTCCCTGTGTTCGCATTGTTTCAATAACTGGGAATTTTTGTAATTTATTCATAGTTGTTAAAGCAGCAGTTAAAGAAAGTGTTTCACCTCCAAAGGTAAAAGAGAAAAAGATTTCTTCCATCAATTTCATAATATCTGCTTTACCAGCTACCGCAGAAATAGGATAACCGTTAGCTAACCCTTTGCCAAAAGTAGCCAAATCAGGTATTACACCAAAATATTCTTGCGCTCCCCCTTTAGCAACACGAAATCCAGTTATAGTTTCATCAAAAATTAAAATAGCATTATTTTGATGAGTTAAATCCTGAACTTTTTCTAAGAAATTATCTTTTGGTGGAAATACATTCATGGGTTCTAAAATTACAGCCGCTATCTGATCAGGATATTGCTGAAATATTTGATTCAGTGAATCTATATCATTATAAATAAAGGTATGAGTTAATTTTTGAACTTCTACTGGTACACCTAAATTTCTGGCTGTTGAACCAATATACCAATCATGCCAACCATGATAACCACATACTGCCACATGATCTCTTTTTGTATAAGCTCTAGCCAAGCGTATCGCCCCTGTAGTGGCATCTGATCCATTTTTTCCAAACCGCACCATTTCCGCGCAGGGAACCATCTCAATTAATTTTTCTGCTACCTGCATTTCAATAGGATGAGGTAAAGAAAAAATTACTCCACCTTCTATTTGTTCTCTAACTGCTGCTGTTACATCTGGGTCATTATATCCTAATGTAATCGCTGCTAATCCATTAATAAAATCAATATATTCGTTATTATCTACATCCCAAACATGACTTCCTAATCCTTTTTTAATAAAATAGGGAGAAACACCAAAGGGATATTGAGTTTTGCTTTTACTGAAAGTTTGACTACCTAAAGGAATACTCTCAAGCGCCCTAGCTAATAAATCTTCTGAATTTTGATAACGATAGCTCATATTTTTTTACCAAATTACTTTAAAAATAATTTATCTTTGAGTAAAGATTTAGCAAATCCTTCATTACGTTGATAACAGGTATTATAACTTTTGAGTTCAGGATATTTATAGTATAAATCTAAAATATCTTGAGTGGTAAAATTAGGATTTCCTGGATATAAATATTCATAAATTTGATTAACCAATTCAAAATCTAGGGGTTCATCCACTGTCCAACGTAATTCTGAGATGTCAATATTATTTTTATAACTACCCAGTTTAAAGCGTTCTGGTTGTTGATGAATAAATGATGTAACGTGTTCTCTTTGAGATGGTAAATATGCTTGTTGCCAGGCTAATTCTAAACATGGAAAACGGCATATTTCTATATCTAAACCATCGGGATAAGTAGGTTCAATGGCATTACTGGTATAGTCAAAATCTCCTGCTAAATGCAATTTAATTACTTCATCTATTAAATAGGGATCAGTTAGAGGGCAATCACCTGTTAATCTCACAATATGTTGAGGTTGTTTGGGTTTAGCACATTGATAAAATCTATCTAAGACATCATCAAGATTTCCTCTAAAAACCTCTATATTGATTTTTTGGACTAATTCAACTAGGGGGTTATCCGTTATATGATCACTGGTAGCTAAGATTAAATGATCAATTAATTTAGTTTTTTGTAATCTTTCAATTTGCCTAACTAACATCGGTACTCCCAGAATAGGTTTAAGAACTTTTCTAGGAAGTCGGGAGGAAGAAATACGAGCTTGTAAAATACCTAATATCATCTAATTTCTGGATAAAAATTTTGCAATGACTTTTGTAGGACAGTAAACACCCATTGTGAAGATGAATCGCTCAAATTTATGGATATATCCTTCTGACCATAATTACAAGCTATTCTTGCAACTTCTCTATATATTCCCATTGATTTAAATATTTGGCTGTAGTCTTGTTTATAAGTGTAAATGTTTTCTTCTGGTAGATGATGATATTTACGACACTGTTGAAAGTCAGGGAGAAAATCTGCCAAAATTAAAATCCCTCCATCACTCGTTACTCTGTCAATTTCCGCTATTGATTTCGCTAATGATTGTCTATCTACCCAACACAAGACACCGCATAAAAGAACTAAATCAAAATTTTCTTGAATGGGAATATCTGCTAATAAACTATGATATAAACTTAGATGTGGATAGCGATTTTTGCCATCTTGAATAGCATCTTGGCTTGCATCTATACCTACTAAATTGCTGATTCCTAATTTTCCACCCAATTTATTTAAACGCCAACCATTGGCACATCCTAAATCAAGGATACTTTTGATTTCTTTTTTAACACTGATTAAATCTATTAAGTAAGATACCCAATCAGAATCAATGGCATTATTATCATAATTTTCTAAAGCTTTCGTATTGCGATTAAACCAATTATCGCCTTCTCCCGTAAAAAATATAGAATCTTGATTCATGATTAAACTCCTTTGTACCAATTAGTAGGATTCAATATCAATTCATTATCAAAGAAATATTTATCAAAATCTTTGAATTGAATTTGATTTATATTTGTAGCATTAAGTATTTCTTGAATATGATGGCAATTATTAGCACCAACTATTGCATAATCTACTTCCTTTAATCCTAAAACAAATGCCAAGGATACTTGAAGAGATGAAAGACCTAAATTTGCTATATCATGATGATAATAACTCAAATGGTCTTTGATTGGTTCAAAGAAGACTGATAATGTATTAAAATTCATCAATAGTAAACCTTGTAAAAATATAGAACGTGCATGAATTTCTACACCTAAATGTTTAAGTTTTGATAAATGGCCACTTTTTATTAAACGTTGGTCTAATACATTAATCGGTAGCTGTAGGATATCTATTGCATAATTAGCAATGATTTTATCTATTTGTTGACTATTATAAACAGAAACTCCAATCTTTTTAATTAATCCTTGTTTTTTCAAAGATTGCATTTTCTCTATCAATAAATGACCATTTGTAGTTAAAATATCATCAGCGCGATGAATTAATAAAGCATAAATTGATGATTGTTGTAGGTTTTCCAAAGATTGATGTAAGGTATTTTCTAATAAATCAGTATCATTAATAGTAATATTTTCTTGAGAAAATTGAGGAGTTTTGGTAACAATAGCAAAATTATGTTCAGGGTTAATTGTTTGCCCTAAAACTTCTTCACTTGTACCATAAAGATGGGCAGTATCTATCAGACGAACTCCGCTTTTATGTGCTAATTCTAATATTTTAGCTACTTCTTCTGGTGATGTTTTTCCCTGTTGATTAGATATACCATAATTTAATCCAAATTGCGCTGTTCCTATTCCTAGTTTCATATTAAAATTTCTCGAATTTTGTTGGCTATCATATTTTGATTTGCTTCATTTAAACCATAATACAAAGGTAGAGAAATTGCCTCATTATAATACTTTTCAGACTTGATAAAATCTCCTTGTTTAAATCCTAATTGTTGATAATAGGGTTGAGTATGTACAGGTATATAATGTAAATTTACCCCAATTCCAGCTTGACGCAATTCATCAAAAACCTGTCTATGACTTTTATTAATCTTATCCAACTTTAACCGAATTACATATAAATGCCAACTAGACTCTGTTTCTGGATGCTGCCAAGGTAATGTTAAAGGTAAATCTTTTAATAATTCATCATACCTGGTTGCTAAAAAACGACGATGTTCAACAAACTCATCTAAACGATTCATTTGACTAACACCTAAGGCTGCTTGAATATCAGTTATGCGATAATTAAAACCTAATTCTATTTGTTGATAATACCAAGCACCATGAGATTCACTTTGCATTAAATCAGGATTTCTGGTAATTCCATGACTTCTCAATCTAATTAACTTTTGATATAATTCCTCCTGATTTGTTAATATCATTCCACCTTCACCAGTGGTAATAATTTTGACTGGATGAAAGCTAAAAACTGTCATATCAGAAAATTCACAACAACCTATAGGTTTACCTTGATATTTTCCTCCAATAGCATGGGAAGCATCTTCAATAATTGTGAAATTATACTGTTTGGATAAAGCAGAAATTTTAGCCATTTCGCAAGATTGTCCGGCAAAATCTACAGGTATTACTACTTTAGGTAAACAATCTTTTTGGTTTGCTAAAATTAATTTATTTTCTAATTCTTCTATACTCAAATTATAGGTATTGACATCAATATCCACAAAATCAACTTTTGCACCACAATATAAACCACAATTAGCAGAAGCTACAAAGGTATTTGGTGATGTCCAAAGTATATCTCCTGTACCTAAATTAGCTGCTAAACAAGCAATGTGTAATGCTGCTGTGGCACTAGAAATAGCTACTGCATATTTCGCACCACAATAGTTAGCAACTGATTTTTCAAACCTTTCTATAGTTGGTCCTTGCGTGATCCAATCTGAACGCAAAACTGCTACTACAGCATCAATATCTGCTTGATTTATATCCTGTTTACCATAGGGAATATAGTTACTCATAATTTGAGAATATCTAACAGTTGAAAAGGTGTCAGCCACTCTGTATTTGTCTCGGAACTATATTCAAAATCTTCAGTAACTGCTATTCCTTTTTCACCTAAAGTATTGCAGGTATAATCTACAGAATGACTATATTGAATAGTAGGTTGAATAACATAATGATCAGCAAATTCTAAAGCTAAATGAGCAGATTCTTTAGAAAACATGGCTTCATGTAACTTTTCTCCTGGTCTAATTCCAATAATTTTAGTGGGTATTCCTGGTGCTATCGCTTCTGCTAAATCTGTAATTTTCATGGAAGGAATTTTAGGTACAAATATTTCTCCTCCCTGCATTCTTTCAAAACTATTCAATACTAAATCTGCTGCTTGTTGGAGAGTAATCCAAAAGCGTGTCATTCGAGGATCTGTGATGGGAATTTCTGTAGCTTTTTCTTGAATTAGCTTTTGAAAAAATGGCACTACTGAACCTCTTGAACCTACCACATTTCCATAACGCACTACAGAAAAACGGGTTTTCATATCCCCAACAATATTATTAGCAGCTACAAATAATTTATCAGCCGCTAATTTTGTTGCACCATAAAGATTAATGGGATTAACTGCTTTATCTGTAGACAGAGCAATTACTTTTTCTATTCCTTGCTCTAAAGCAACATCAATAACATTGTTTGCTCCATTAATATTAGTTTTAATACATTCCATTGGGTTATATTCAGCCGCCGGAATTTGTTTTAAAGCTGCTGCATGAACTACATAGTCAACTCCCCGGAAAGCTAACTTTAAGCGATCGCTATCTCGCACATCTCCAATAAAATATCGCATAGGTTCAGAATTAAACTCTTGCGACATCTCATACTGTTTGAGTTCATCTCGTGAATAAACTATAACTTTATGAGGTTTATATTGATTCAGAAGAGTTTTAACGAATTGCTTACCAAATGAACCTGTACCGCCTGTAATCAAAATAGATTTATCATTAAACATTTATTTTCCTGTACCAAAAACTGCTTAGATAAGTTTTTCTCTCTTCTTTAACTAAAAAATATCAGTCTATTTCTGACTGTTCTCTTGACCTCTTTGCATTTTTCAAAATAGTCCTATAATCATGCCTGTACTGGATGTAATTTTGCTAATTTCTCCATCAATACGATCGCTTACTTTACTCCTTAACTCCCTCAATTCCCCATATATCTTGAGAGTACCCACAATTCCCAAAAATCTATCATTTGATAGATACACGGATGGTTATTTTTACAAATCTTTACAATTAACATAAAAATGTTAGTATCATATTCTTAACTCCTCATACAATTTATCCATATTTTATGATACAATACTTAGTTAATAAATAACGTAATCAGTTTCTTCTGTATATCCTCACCGCACTTACCGCTTCCATACTTTGTATTTGAGGAATAAAAACTATGACAACTACATTACAGAAAGATATTGTCCCAAATAATCATTTAGTCCTCACAGGAATTACTTGGGAGAAATTTGAGCAAATAGAAACCACTTTTACAGATATTGAAGAGATAAGATTTATTTATTTAGATGGTGATTTAGAAATTATCATGAATTTAGGACAAGAACATGAATATTACAAAAGAACAATTAGTTTATTATTAGAAGCATACTTCCGAGAAAAAGGAATTAGATTTTATGCTGGAGGTAGCGCCACTTTAGGAAATAAAAATATAACTGGACGCAAAGAACCTGATGAATCCTATACTCTTCAAAGTAAAAAAGACATTCCTGATTTAATTATTGAGGTAATTTTTACCAGTGGAAGCATAAAAATATTAGAGATATATAAACGAATTGGTATTCCTGAAGTTTGGTTTTGGGAAGATGGATTATTAAAAATTTATGCTTTAAAAAATGATGAATATAATCAGGTTAATCAAAGTCAATTATTGCCAGACTTAGACATACAAGTATTGATTCAATATATTAACTACCATGATCAATATGATGGAGTAACAGAATTTATTAATTATTTAAAAACTCAATAAATAATCTGCTCAAAACTATTACTAAATATAAAGTTTAACGCCTCCATAAGTGCTTGTAAATCCTCTAATACATAATATTTAACATTTTTCATAAAATCCAATCCTTGCAATAATCCAAATTCCCATAACTTACCATTGGAAACTATGCCAAATAACCGACTGTTTTGATTATTGTTAATTTTCTGCGCTGCAACTAATTCGGCTAAACATTGTCCCCAACCTTCCTCAAAGTTATCTTTTTTAGCTTCCACTATAATTAAATAAGGCTGTTCTAAAATGATTTTACCTCTAGTAGAACGTTGGGCAACTATATAGTCAGGAATACCTGATAAATTCTCATCATAATTGAAAGGTTGGTGACTCCAAAGTAATAATTTATCAGCATATTTTCGCCATAATTCTACCAGAATTGGGTGAATAATACTCTCACAAATAGCATATTCTGAATTAAAAACTACTCCTTCTGCCAATATAAAATCTAATCTGTTTTTAAAGAACGGGTCAGTTTCAATGGGTATTTGTTCAATGAAATTTTTTTCTTTGTAAGTGAGTGGAAATTCCTGTAAAACATCAGCAATGCTTTTGTATTTATTATAAGACATAACTTTTCCTATAGTTTAGACTATCCACAATTATAAAAAAATATCTCTACTGAAAAAATGTAATTTATCATTTTTTAATTTAACATCTGACTAATAATAATCTCAATATCAGGAAAAGCTCAAGACTTAATTATCGGTTCTTGCCATTTTATTTCTACTAAATAATCCCCGTTATCAGGGTTACGAAAAACTATTAATTCTTGAGTTGTTAAGTTGATAATCCAATACTCAGCTATTTGCGCTTGGGCATAAATTTTTCTTTTAATTGATAAATCTTTACTTAAACTGGTATTAGCAACTTCAATCAACCAAAAAATATCATCGGGATATGGATGATGTTCATTATATCTGTGTTCGGGTAATTTAACAATGGCAATATCAGGTTCTGGTTCAGAATTAGATAAAGTAATTGAACCATTCAGCCTTACATCTGCTTTTCCTTGTAAAAGATTTTCTAAATAATTTACACTTCTTTTTGCAGTATTATAATGTTGAGGTAATTCTGGACTCATTTCTATAATTTCCCCGTCTAGTAATTCGCAATTACGACCTGTTAAAATATCTGATTAAATCATTTTATGGTAGTCGTTAATTGTCCATTTAACTAAGGTTTTCATTGGGCTAAATCTCCATATTTTTCTGCTATTTAATTTTAACAAAATGGGTAAAGTTCCACTCCCACCAGGGAATAAATTCCCCGTCTCATAGCTCAATTCCGTTAAAACGGACTAATAATTTCCCCTAGTACGCTGCGGCGTAAATAACCCAACCCTTGTAAATCGCCAAAATGATTATACTGTCTTAGTTTTGACTTCAGCCCTGCGGTACTAGTATTTAGTCATCAAAAGAGAACTTTTGCTATTAGCAAGGAACTTGAATTTCTTGCGGGGTATAGGTTTTGCATTGCACAAAAAATTGCTCAATTATCAAATTCAACGCCTAATTCTCGCAATTTCGCTGCTAATCTATCAGCCCGTTGTTTTTCTTGTTCAGCCCGTTGTTTTTCTTGTTCAGCCCGTTGTTTTTCTTGTTCAGCCCGTTGTTTTTCTTGTTCAGCCCGTTGTTTTTCTCGTTCAGCCCGTTGTTTTTCCTGTTCGGCTTGTTCTTCTCCTGTTAATAAGAAATTACCTTCTAAATCCCACCACCTTAACCAAGGTAACTCGACATTTTTATATGTTCCTTGCCAAATTCCTAGTTCAACACCCATTTTTTCAATCACATAATGACCTCTTGCATTAGGTGGCATTAGGTGATATTGTCCTTCAACTAAATGATATAATTCTAAAGATGATTTTTTCTCTTCGTAAATACCGTAAAAAGGCACTCTAATCGCTTTTTCATAAACCCAAAATTTCCCCTGATATGGGGTTTCATCTCTTTCTTCTCTACCATTACCTGATACAAATTCAATTACAATCAGGGGAGCAACTAATTCTTGCCACATCACATAAGAACGGCGCATTTGACCATTTAGGGCAGGTGGCA
>JANMGZ010000137.1:0-4194 GCA_031374905.1 Dolichospermum sp. OTE_70_metabat_362_sub | reverse complement strand
AGACCGTTACAATAATTATGGTAGTTGGAGATTGAAGGTAGAAACAGATGAAGGAATCGTGCGTCAAATCTACGTTTTACATGAAGATGAAGAGAAACGATTTAAACAAGAAACACAACGGTTGCTCAAAAGTGCCAAGCGTAATCCCTTTCTTTGGAAGCAATATTATAAACATTTGGAACAGTTTGCTAATATCAGAAACTGTTTTGCATTAACTGTTCATAATAGTCAAGGTAGCACTTTCTTAGAAGCAGGTATTGATGGACAAGATTTAAGTAAGCGATTGAATCCAGAACGAGGAGATGACGGTAAATCAATTCTAGCTAAAATTAAGGAGTTTAATCGGTTGTATTATGTGGCTAGTTCACGGGCTAAACAAAGGATTTTGGTAATTCGGTGATGACCATAATTTGGGGAATTTGAGAGAATTAATTTTCTGTTTATTCGGGTTATTGCTCTAAATATTGATTGGACATTTTCATCCATTCTTCGGGAGAAATTGCTTCAATCTCTTGCTTACGTTGCTGGACTTCGCAATTATCATTGTCAGTGCGTTCACCGCTTCCAGGCATTTTCAGTTTTTTAGCAAGTTGACGAATATTAATTTGTTGCTTGACAGTATTCCGCCAGTTGTCCCGATTGATTAAATCCAGCTTTTTACAAATATTGGGAATAAAGCGCGTATCAAAATTTTGAATTGGTACGTCTTTCCATCGTTGAGTTGCGTCACAACTGGCTTCTTGGCAAAGTACCCATTTATCCCGGTTTGGATTGTACTTTGGCATAATTAATTGAACTAAATGCTGCGAGACTAAACCAGAATCTTGGCAACAGAAACATCGCCACCGAGGATAGAAAATTTCCTCCTCTTGCTGTTCCTCTTGAGGACGCAAAGGAATTGGTTCAAATTGCGGTAAGTCATCAATCATAAAAATATAGGGTATGCGTAAAATGAGCGTGTCTGTTGACTCTAAGACTGTCAAGTTTGACCCCATATCAAGTTATTAGCATTTGCCCAGTTAAAAAATTCTCGTCGTTCTTTTTCTTCTTGATTGTTCTCAGCGTAAAAACCAAATTGTCCAAGAGAGCGAATTTTGGCGAGCCATTCATCTCGACGGGGATGGTTCTCCCATTTTTGCTGCTGAACTTGAGGAATTTTCCCCTGTACTTTCATCCACTCGGCTAATATCTCTTGCCAATGTGTCTCTATCCACTTATGGGGAAGTTCTGGAGGTTTAGGGAGTTTTTTCGCTTTTTCTAATCCAAACTTCAAAAAACTCTCTCTCTCGCTGTCTGAGAGAGAGTTTGTATAGTCTGAATAAGTCTGTTTAGTCTGAGGAGAATGGGAATCCTTGCTAGGAGAGGGTTGTGGCGGTTGATTTTCGCATTTTTGAGAATCTTGTCTCATTTCTGAAACTGGAGTCTCATTTTTGAAACTACTTTCGCATTTTTGAGAATCCTGTCTCATTTCTGCAACTGGAGTCTCATTTTTGAGACTGGATACACCTTTGAGGTTGCGAATACTGATACCTTTATCTTGAAAGTCAAATAATTCCAGCTCTTGGAATTTGGCAATTGCTCTGTAGTATGTAGCTTTGCTCACTTGGCACCCTGTCATAACTACTAAGGTATCAATATCCTGATAGACATCTCCCCAAGGTTCAATTTCAATCAGGTAGCTCCAGATCCTCCATTCAGCAGCAGTCAGTTTTGCTTGACGGAGGACTTTGGCAATTTCAGGAGTAACAGGATAAAATCTGCCTTTAATATTCATCCTGCACCTCCTTAAATACGACCAAAATAGACAATTTTAAGCAGTTAGCTAGAATTAGCACCGTTTTTTCCAGACTGCACACTCTAAATAAACAAAGCATCTTTTGCGCTGGATGGTAGAGAAAAGACGGCTTTGGTAGTGCGAGTTCACAATAAGCTGTCCAGCATTCTTGATACTGGGGAGGATAAAACCCACCCTGTAATTTTGAGATTCCCTGTGTCATAATCTATTGGATAAATTTCTCTGCCCTGCCCCTGTTCACCTAAACTGGGGTTGATTTTTTAGATAAATTCAACAAGAATGCTCCTGCTACACCGCTGGCGATTAGCTGTTGGAGAGTGTCAATTAGTCATTGCTAAAGCACAAAAAATGCCTTATGGTAACTGATGCTTATTTGTTGATGTTGATCTAACATTGAATTGGAGGTTTCTAATCTTTTAATTAGCGTATCGCTGTATAAAGTAACCGTCAATTAGCCAATCAGCTAATTTTAGTAATGAAAGTTAATAATTCTGCCTCGGCTAGTTCTTACTCAGTGTCCCCCCTGTCCCAGTCCTTTGATGCGACAATAAAACGGTATAGGATTAGTGCCAAACAGTTGTCTGGCGAAACCAAGGTTTCAGAAAATCACATTTCCGAGTTTCGGCGGGGAAAATGCGACGTTAGCACTACCACCCTGTCAAAGTTGTTGGATGGTATGGAAGTTTTAGCTCCTGGTTCTAAACAATTCTTTTATCAACTGGTGTTAGGTAAAGAAAATCAGTCACCCAAATCCGTCAAGCGCTCTCTGGTTGAAGTGATTCAAACTGCGGATGAGGAGGAACTATTAGATGCAATGGCTGAAATTACCAGTCGTTTTCGTTCTCTCCGTGCCTTTGCAGATGTTTCTTCTGCCCAATCTTTGATGAATGTAAATAATTGCGCTTGATATCTTGATGCAGAGATTTACACAGAAAATATTAGTCTGATCCTCTAGGCATAACAATTCAAATCAAGCTTAAATTTATTTAAAATCTTAATTGTGTAGGCAGACTGAACAGAGTGAAAATAAAGAAAGCTTTGCCAAAACGAATTGTGTTGAATTTGGCTGCTTTAAAACTTAGACTTGCTTATTTCACGTCCACCTACTTATCTTCGTACTTTTTATTAGTGCTGGATAATTTTATTTCTGCTACCGCAGTCACCTTTCTAGTAATGACGCAAACAGAGATAAATGATTATGACTCAAACAGCATCAAGACAAAAGATAAAGACTGTAAAGCAGACAAAACAAACAAGTGTTGCTAATCCTGAAATAGACAATGAAGTATCAACAGATATCACAAAAATACCTGAAGTTAAAAATAAGAAATCTACATCTGCAAACCCTGATACTCCAACTGAACCCATCGAAAAGAAGCGGAATAAGCAAAAAAAATCTAAATCAAAGTTAAACCCTCCAATACCCAGAGAATTAGGCATGGAGGTAATATGTGAACAAGCTAAATTTTACGATGCTCTCTTTTTAGTGAATTGTGCTACTCCAGCTAAACCTAGTCATCCTATTCTTGCCAATGTCCTCATAATTGCAGATGTGGAAACACAACAGATACATCTAACTGTCACAGATATAGCATTAACAATTCAAGCGAGTTTTGCAGCCCAAGTGTTATTAAAGGGTGAAATTACTGTACCAGTGCAAATTTTATTGGAGATAGTCAAGCATTGCCCTAATGGGACTATTTCTCTGAATAGTCAAACTCAAATTACTCAATTTACTGATGACGATAAGCAACAAACTCAAATTACTCAATCTACTGATGACGATAAGCAAACAAAAATCTGCTTTCTGTGCTTATCTGATGCCGATGGTAAGTATGAAATTAGAGGCATTAGTGCTGAAGAATTCCCACCTACTAACATAATTGATGCTACTCCTGTGTCTTTAGCAACAACAATTTTCAAAGATGGTTTGAAAGGTGTACTTTATGCAGTCAGCACTGATGAAAATAAATATATCTTGACTGGAGTTCATCTCCAACTGGCACAGGAGAAATTAAAGTTTATTGGTACTGATGGGCATCGAGTTGCTATTACTGAACTTTCCACTCAACGAATTGGCAGAAAACCTCGTCAACAAGTTCAATCTCAACAAGTGCCATCTGAGGAAATTATGCAATTTACTCTTCCTGGTCGTGTAGTGAGAGAAATAGCCCGTAACTTAAATGATGATGTGAAATCTATTAATCTCCTGTATGATACTCAAAGTAATCGCTTGGGTTTTGCTTGGCAAGATGTCGTTCTTAGCTGTCAAGTTGTGGAAGGAATTTATCCTGATTGTGAGCAGTTATTAACTAAATTCAGCTTTGAGAAAGAAGTAATTTTAGAAAAAGCACCGTTAGTTAAAGCACTGGAACGGTTATCTGTGTTAACTGATAAGA
>JANMGZ010000097.1:0-1833 GCA_031374905.1 Dolichospermum sp. OTE_70_metabat_362_sub | reverse complement strand
TCAAGACTCAACAAAAAATATTAGACTTGGTTTCCTTGTCGCTGGTGTCATCACGCTGATAATGATTGTTATCGCTGGCTTTTACTGGTTTTCGGGGAAAAGTCCAGTTGGTCTTGTGCTTCATAACTCTCAACCAGGTGCGGCCATATTTGTCTCCAAGTCCTCACCGGCGATGGTTTCATTATTGGTAAATCCTGACGCTTTAAAGACAATAAAACAAAAAGCAGAATTTTCTCAACTCAAAAATAATCTACTAGCGAAAAGTAATATAGATTATCAAGATGATATTAAACCCTGGCTGAGTAATGAAATTACCCTAGCTGTAACTACTATAGATATAGACCGTGACCCAGATAACGGACTACAAGCAGGGTATTTAATGGCGCTCGCAACTGAAAAATTAGAAAAAAGCCGCGAGTTTTTGGAGTTATTGTTTTCTAAACGGGCTTTTGCTGGTGCTAATTTGGGTATTGAATATTATAAAGGTGTAAAAGTTATTTATGCTCACCCAGAATATTCAGCCAGCGAAAAAATCCAAAATTCTTTAGCCGGTGCAGTTGTGAATAATTTTGTTTTGCTTGCAAATCACCCTAAGGTGATCCGGGAAGCAATTAATAATTTACAAGCACCAGATTTAAACTTAATTAGTTCTCTTGAATATCAGAAAGCTACTCAACAAATTTCTCAAAAGGCTGTAGCTGTAACTTTCTTGAATTTGCCAGAAGTTGGTAAATGGCAAGGATTAGAATTGGCAGAATCAACTTATAATAACCAAATTCTCTCTTTAGTATTAAATCCCCAAGGGTTATTAACAGAAACCACATTTTTAACAAATTCTGAAATTATTCCCCCATCTTTGCCACTATCTCAGCCTGTGCGTGCATTAAAGTATATTCCAGATTCAACAGCTTTAGCAATTGCTGGAACAAATTTGCATAATTTAGGTAATAGTGATTTAGCCAAACTATGGCAACAAGGAACAGCAAGCATCTATGGTTCTAATGAAGAAGATATTTCTCGATTGCTACAACCTTTAGTAAATATTCAACAAAACTGGGGTTTAAACTTTAGTCAGGATATTTTTAGTTGGGTAGTGGGAGAATATGCTTTAGCTTTATTACCTAATTCCGAAAATCAAACCCCTAAATGGGTGTTTGTCGTGGAAAAAACGCCGAAGTTAGCATCAGGTATAGCACGTTTAGATAAGATTGCTAACGCCAGTGGTTTTAATGTTAGTTCCCTAACTTTAGATAAACAGAAAATATCAGCTTGGACAGAGTTAAAAGCTACAAATGAAGACAACATCTCTATTAATGTTGATACCAAAGTTAGAGGAGTACATACAACTTTAGATAATTATGAGATTTTTAGTTCCGACTTGAAAACACTAAAAGCAGTTTTGAGTCAAAAGCAAAAATCCTTACGGGAAAATCCTCAATTTCAAAATGCCATTGCTGTGATTCCCCAACCTAATCAAGGATATATTTATCTGGACTGGGAAAATAGTCAAGATATTCTTAAAGATCAACTACCTTGGCTTAAATTTGTGGAAGGATTAGGGAAGCCACTATTTGATAATTTGCGATCGCTGACAATTAGCAGTTATAGCACCGAACCAGGAACACTCAAGGGTGGAGTATTCTTCCAACTGCATTAATATCACCTACTTACAACATTTTGCGATGTTATGAGGTACAAGAACCCCACCCCCAACCCCAGGGCTGTTTCATTCGATAAGGTAGAGATTTTGTCAACAGTATGAGCAAGAAATTTGGGGAAGTTAGTAATCGAAAAATTACCATTTCAACGAGTAAATTTCTGTGCAATCGCCAT
>JANMGZ010000096.1:0-2898 GCA_031374905.1 Dolichospermum sp. OTE_70_metabat_362_sub | reverse complement strand
AGAACTAAGTTTTTGAAAGAAATAGAAAAATAATATCATTCATCCTCTTAAAGAGGAAACAGGGAACACCGGAGTAACATAAAAGGGAGATTTAGACCCCACTTGAAACACTCGACTTATAGAAGTCGGAGTCTCTTACTCCAGTGTTCGGCAACAGGAAATAGTAAAAACTGTGAACCGGGAACACCGGAGTAACGTAAAAGGGGGCTTTAGACCCCAGTTCGGCAACAGGAAATAGTAAAAACTGTTCCGGTGTTCCCTTCTTGGATGAAATAGCTATAAAATATGACAGAACAGAGATTTGTATCTAAACAACTGGTGAAAAATCAAAATAAAAAACTACAACAACTGTTACATTCAAAGTTTGGAGAATTTTTAGAAGCTGTTTTTCATTGATATTCATAATTTAATAACTTGTAATCATGACCATATTTCCTGGTGATATCAGATTGCCACCTGATATTTAATCTTTTCCAATACTATGTTGATGTATCCGCCAAAAAATTGTAAAAATATGGAAAATACTGGCACTTTTACCAAATTATCTCCCAAAGGTTTATTAAGACAATTAAGCAATTGTTATGAAACTACCTGTTTACAAGCATATAGTAACTCTGTAAGTTGGTTGATATATATAGAACAGGGAAAAATTATCTATGCAACTCATTCAGTAGAACCTTTTGATAGATTAGAACGACAGATGCGTCGTCTCCATCAAGAAATTCCTCTCGTAGATAATGAAGTGCGTGTACAAATGCGCTTAGTATTTGAGCCTGAAGATAATAATCTTTTACCAAACCAACTTCCAGAATATGAAGCGATTAATTGGCTGATCACGGAACAACATTTTCTTCCTGAGCAGGCAACATTACTTATTCAAGAATTAGTTAAAGAGGTAATTGAATCATTTATCCTCATTAAAACAGGCACTTATAAACTAATAGAACCACTGAAAAATTTTCCCATAATTTGTAAATTAGATATCACTGATATTTTGGAAAAATGTCAAAATCAGTTACAAAATTGGCGGTATCTTGGTAAATATATCTCTTCTCCCTATCAGCGTCCCTATTTATTAGTTAGTAGCAAATTTCAGGATAAAAGATTACCACCCCTAAAAGAGAATATCACCAATTGGATGAAGGGTTTTAGCTTGCGTCATCTAGCGATTATTATGAATCAGGATGAATTGCAACTAGTTTTAAGTTTATACCCCTATATTGTCAAGGGTTCGATAGTTTTACATGAGCCAGATCCCCCATTTGATAAATTACCAAAAACCTCTGGAAGTTCATTCCTATTTTCAGAAAATAGCACAGAATTAATGAGAGGTAAATTATTTATTTCAGATGTATCACCGAGTACAAATATTTTTCAAGAAAGTCCGATTATTTCTCAAGAGAATGTAGCGATTCCACAGGTATTACCAGATATTGCTGATATACCTCAAGAAGATTTGCAATTAGAAATTATTCAACAATTAGTAACAAATATTGCTGATGTACCTCAAGAGAATTTGCAATTAGAAACGGTTGATTCACAAAAAGTAAACGTAAATACCAAAACTACACAAAAAACCTACAAAATTATTTCTGTGGATGACAGTCCCACAATTCTCAAAGAAATTAGCCGCTATTTAGAAGATGAAAATTTTACTTTGGTAACTATTAATGAACCAGTTAAAGCAGTTATGTCAATTATTAGACATAAACCTGATCTAATCTTACTCGATTTAAATATGGCAGGAATTGATGGTTATGAATTATGTCGTATTATCCGCAATAATTCCATGTTTAAAACTATTCCCATTATTTTTGTAACTAGTAATAAGGGAATTATAGATAAGGTAAAAGCGAGATTTGTCGGTGCTTCTGGATATTTAACCAAGCCTTTTACCCGTGCTGAATTGCTGAAAATGATTTTTATGCACTTAGCATAATTGAGGAGGAGTCAGGAATGGAGTTGGGTTTCCTTATGTCAACTCAACCTACCCTGACATAAGTTATTTAAATAGACATTTTTACAAAATTGGTAAAGTTGATGTTTATTGACAATAAGCTCCCTGTATTCTCAAATTTATTGATAATGTTGTCAATAAGTTAACGCAAATAGGTTTTTACAAGATTGATAAATACCCATTGACTTTTTGTGCTAGTATTAAGGATATGATTGGCGTAAGCTATATTTAATTTTCTTACCCAACACCTATAGTTTGTGAAGTGTTGGATAGCATAGGTCAACCTAACTTCTGGTAAAATTAGTTAAAGCGAATAATTTGCACCTTCTATGCAGCTTCGCGCAGTTGGGTAGGTAAAGACACTTCTGGAAATGGTAGAGAGAGTTGTTCTGCGGGTGATACTGATGCTCGTTCTAAGATTGTAACCTGAATATTTACACTAACTAAATAACTACCTATATCACTACCTACGGCTTCGGAAATTAATTTAGCTATATCTGGACGTTTTGCCGTCAAGGGATCACGGATAACACAACGATCCCATTCATGCTTGGCGGTGGGGTCAAGATTGAGAATATAATGCTTGATCATAGAAATAGCCCTTAAAATCTGTGTTCCAGAAGTCTTTCCAGGTTTGAAGACTATCCTTAAATTGTAGTACAAATCTACTAAAAAGACAAGAGCGCAAAGGAAAATCAACCCTGTTTTATTTTATACTCTAACAGGGCATACTTATTATGGACAATTACTTATTGACATCTCTAAAAACGCATCTTTACAGGACTTCCCGGTGTTATGAAGTACAAGAACCCCACCCCCAACCCCAGGGCTGTTTCATTCGATAAGGTAGAGATTTTGTCAACAGTATGAGCAAGAAATTTGGGGAAGTTAGTAATCGAAAAATTACCATTTCAACGAGTAAATTTCTGTGCAATCGCCAT
>JANMGZ010000478.1:0-15219 GCA_031374905.1 Dolichospermum sp. OTE_70_metabat_362_sub | reverse complement strand
AACAGTGCCACCTAAGCCCACATCTCTAGACTCGGATGTGGTATAGCCAGCCCAACCACCCAGAGTAACCTGAGGAGAGATTCTCCATGTCGCAGTACCACCAAAGGCATTGGTCGAGAAACGTCCTGCGATCGGACCGATTAAGTTATCGCCAATACCTGTATTTAAGCTGGCATTAGTGGTGTAAGAATTGAGGTAATAAAGCGCAAGATCAATCGCATCACTAGGATTAATCGCCAGTTGGACACCTGCGGTATAGGGTCCGCCTGTTAAACCATTTTTGGGATCGGATGCCAATGATGCTGCATAAACGCCTTGCAAGCTAATGTTATCGCTGATTTGCCAGTCAAAGCCAAGCCCTGCTTGCCCTGGGAAGTTGAGGATTGGGTTGCGTTGAGCAAAGGCAGAAATTGGACCTTTACCTGCGCTTTCTATGCGGTTTGCTCCTCGAAAACTATTAATAGGATTAACACCAGTAGGCCCAACTATTACTGCCACTTTATCGCTTACTAAAAACCGATAGTTGAGATCAGTTAAAACTAAGTTATTATTTGTATTACCTTCATAAGCTAATCGGGTATCGTTGGTTAGTCGAGGAGCAATGAAACTAGCTGTACTACCATTACCAACTTGTAATCCAGTTAATAAAAAGCTGCGGTTTTTAAATTGAGTGAGAAGTGTTAATTGAACATTACTAATCACATTGATTTTTGTACCATTATCTGTTGTTTCTTTAATTCCATCTTTGGGTGATAAATCTGCGCTATTTTGACTACGTCCTTGAACACCAAAAATTGCTTGTCCAAATAGTTTGGTAGTTGTAGAAAATTGATTTGCTTCTAATTCTGTTGTTTTGTCCTTTAAAGTATCTACACGTCCTCGTATTGTGGCTAATTCGGCTACAAATTCTTCTCTTAGTTTTTGTAATTTAGTTAAATCTTCTTTTCTTATGGCGTTACTGGTGTTTGTCGCTATCAATTCATTAACTTTATCCAAACAAATATTTAAACCAGCAGCAAATTCATAGCGAGTTAAAGCCCGATTTCCTCGGAAAGTTTGATTGGGATATCCAACAATACAAGCATATCGTTCTACTAGAGATTGTAAAGCTGAAAATGCCCAATCTGTGGGTTCTACATCTCTTAATTGAGAAACTGATGTAAGTTGTTCTATCTCTGATGGTTCAACATTAACATTGATAATAGTAACATTTTCGGCATTAGCTATAGGATGACTAAATAAACCATAAGTTAGATGAATTACAGATGCTATTAATATTCTTTTTATTAACCTGATCATTTTTCTCGGACACCACACATTTAATGAGTGATGATATATTAATGTCTTGGCTTTTGGCAATGCTTATGCAATACCTATGCAATATCAAAAATAAAATAAAGGGATTTAGTATTGCTAAACCCCGATAAATTACAAGTTATTCAACTGTGACAGATTTGGCTAGATTCCTCGGTTGATCGACATCTAAACCCCGCCGCGCCGCAATATGATAAGCTAACAATTGCAAAGGTATGACTGTGAGAATTGGTGACAGAATTTCCTCAACTTCCGAAACAGGAATTAAATCATTAAAAATTTCTGCCGCTTCTCCATCTTTAACAGATGTCACCCCAATTAAGCGGGAATCTCTGGCCTTAGCTTCTTGGGCATTAGAAATCACCTTTTCATATACATTACCAGGAACAGCGATCGCTACCACCGGAACTTTTGTATCTAATAACGCAATTGGTCCATGTTTCATTTCTCCCGCTGGATAACCTTCCGCGTGAATATAGCTAATTTCTTTTAATTTCAAAGCCCCTTCTAACGCAATGGGAAAATTAATTCCTCTACCAATAAAGATAAAATCTTTCGTTTCTGAAAAATCATGTACCAAATGTTCAATATAACGTTCTTGAGTTTCTAAAATCGTTTCAATTTCCCCTGGTAACTGCCGTAAACCTGTGATAATTTCCTCAAATCTTGACAAACTAATTTCTTGACGACGATAAGCCAAATCCAACGCTAAAGCATAAAACGCCATTAATTGGGCGACAAAAGTTTTCGTTGCAGCCACACCAATTTCAATTCCCCCATGAGTATTGATAATATTTGCCACCATATTACCCAAACTACTTTCCGGGCGATTGGTAATTCCCAAAAGTCGCGCTTGATACTTAGCTTCCTTACCTTGACGGCGTTCTTTTTCCATAGACAAAGCCGCCAAAGTATCAGCAGTTTCTCCAGATTGTGTGACACCAATAGTCAGAGTATGAGCCGTTAGTGGTGATGGTGCATAGCGAAATTCAGAAGCATATTGTACCTGTGTGGGGATTCTTGCCAATTGTTCTAATAAGTATTTACCCACCAATGCAGCGTGCCAACTTGTACCACAAGCCACAATTTGAATCTGTTCTAAATCTGCGTAAAAATCCGCTGGTAAACCCAATTGCACCGGTGATTGATCACTTATTTGGGTGTTTTCTACTGTTGGGAAATAAGCCTCCAAACAATCCCGGACTACTCCCGGTTGCTCATAGATTTCCTTGAGCATAAAATGTTTGAATCCCTGTTTTTCCACCATAATGGGATTCCAGTTCAGAGTGCGGGGATGCTTCTTTAAACGATGTCCAGCAAAGTTATAAACCTCCACCCCTAGAGGAGTTAAACGAGCAATTTCGCCGTTTTCTAGAGACAATACAGCGCGAGTATAAGGAACAATTGCCGGCGTATCAGAAGCACAGAAAAACTCACCTTGGCCAAAACCAATCACTAAAGGAGCTTGTTGGCGAACTACAATCAATTCATCAGGGTAGTCAGCGGACATGGCCGCAATAGCATAAGCTCCCTGTAGTTTACTTACAGCTTGCTGCACCGCGTCTAAAAACACGGAAGGGGAAAGGGGATTTTCAGGAGAATGCTTTAAACACTCAGCAATTAAGTGAGGAATCACTTCTGTATCTGTTTCTGAGCGGAATTTATGTCCTAATGCCTTCAGGTGTTCCCGTAACTCTCGATAATTCTCAATAATCCCATTTTGCACCACTGCTATCCGCAACGCCGTGTCTAGATGAGGATGGGCGTTATACTCTTCTGGTTTACCATGAGTTGCCCAACGCGTGTGACCAATCCCTATTTGGGCAGGATTTTCGATGTGTTCCAGTTTAGAACGCAGGTTGAGCAATTTACCCTTAGCCCGCACACAATGTACGTCACCTTCCAAAATAGTGGCAATTCCCGCCGAATCGTAACCTCTATATTCTAATTTTTCTAGTCCAGCCAGTAAAATATCTGTTGCTGCCTGAGTGCCTATATATCCAACTATTCCACACATTGCTTAAACCACTCCGGTTTCAGGATGATTAAATTTTAAGTATAGTTGCTGGAATAGATAAGCCTCTTTAGCAATTGATAATTGACAATTGATAATTGACAATTGACAACGGACAACGGACAACAAAAATACTGAGGAATGAGGGAAGAATCTTAACGCTTCTCCCATTCCTCAGAACTAAAGTACCAAGAATTTAGAAATTCTTAGTCAGCCAATTTAGTAAGCCAAGCCCATGCTGCGAGTTGTTTCAGCGCCTAGATAAACGCGAATGCTCAAAAAGTCGGTGGGGCAAGCAGTTTCACACCGCTTACAACCTACACAATCTTCAGTGCGAGGAGAAGCAGCCACTTGAGCAGCTTTACAGCCATCCCAAGGAACCATTTCTAGTACGTCAGTAGGGCAAGCGCGGACGCATTGTGTACAGCCAATGCAGGTGTCGTAGATTTTTACGGTATGAGACATTGAAAAAACTGCTCCTTGCGGGTGTTCTTCTGGAGTGAAATAATCATAATCAAGGCATAGTTTACCTCAGGGCTTGATAGCTTGTAAGTAAAAGGCTACATAACTTTAAACAATGTAATAGACACCTTGAACAATTTATCTACTAAAATCGCTGTTATATAGCTGTAATCAACAACATCGCCATTAAGTGTTTACCCAACTTACTCTCTTCCTGGGATGGCGAATTGTAAAGATGTGTAAATTAACAGTCTTTTTCTAGAGGTCACTTATCATACCTATTATCTATAATCTATAGATTGATTAATCCTGGTTGGGTTATGATGAATCCCCAACAATATCAAATGTTTATAAAATAATTAATTATGAGCGAACCTTTATTTTGTGTTGAAAATCTCCGTGTGGCTTATCCTCGACGAAGTGGGGAGGTGGAAAGCTGGGCGGTTGATGATGTATCTTTTATTCTCCAGCCTGGTGAAAGAATGGGATTGGTGGGAGAATCTGGTTGTGGTAAATCCACCATTGGACGGGCGATTATGCGTTTGTTACCTGCCTCTAGTCGTGTCGAAGGGTTAGTGAATTTTCAGGGAAATTCAGTATTGGATCTGACACCTATTCAAATGCGGAAGTTTCGGGGTGAAGCGGTGGCTTTGATTTTTCAAGATCCTATGACCCGCCTTGACCCATTGATGACAATTGGTAATCATTGCATTGAAACTCTACAAGCCCATTTACCAGATTTGTCTAAGCAGTAAGCGAAGGAAATGGCTTTAGCGACTTTGGCAAAGGTGAATATTCCCGCAAGTCGCTGGAGTCAGTATCCCCATGAGTTTAGTGGGGGAATGCGTCAACGGGTAGCTATTGCTTTAGCTTTGCTGCTGAGTCCTAAGTTAATTGTTGCTGATGAACCAACAACTAGTTTAGATGTGACTGTTTCTGCTCAAATTCTTCAAGAATTAACGCGATTGTGTGGCGAAGAAAATATGGGATTATTATTAATTTCCCATGATTTAGCAATGGTAGGGGAATATTGCGATCGCATTGGTGTCATGTATCAGGGTAAAATGGTGGAAATGGGGAAAACGGAAACTGTATTTGCAAATCCCCAACATGAATATACTCAATCTTTATTAAAAGCAGCTTTACATATTCAAGCAGTTGACGGGAATGATGGAAAATCGGTAGTTAGTAATGAAGAAAATAGTCAATCACCAATTCTTAAAATTACAGAACTTAAACAGCATTATACTATAGAACCGAATTTTATTGAACGCATATTTAAGGGAGAAGGACAAACCATTAAAGCGGTAGATGGAATTAATTTAGAATTGTATTCTGGGGAAATTTTGGGGTTAGTGGGAGAGTCTGGTTGTGGAAAAAGTACACTTTCGAGAACTATCTTACAATTGATTAGTCCCACATCGGGAAAAGTTGAATTTTTAGGACAAGAATTAACCAGTTTATCCCGGCAAGAAATCCGTTCTTCCCGGAGACAAATCCAAATGATATTTCAAGATCCTCATGCTTGTTTAAATCCAGCCATGACGGTAGGACAAAGTATAGCAGATCCTTTATTAATTCATAATTTAGCTAATGCCCAAAAAGCTAAAGAACAGGTTTTATGGATGTTAGAAAAAGTTGGTTTAACACCAGCAGAATTATATTATCAACGTTATCCCGCCGATTTATCTGGAGGACAACAACAACGGGTAGCCATAGCAAGAGCTTTAATTACTCGTCCTAAACTAATAATATGTGATGAACCGGTGAGTATGTTAGATGCTAGTGTGCAAACGCAAGTTCTCGATTTGATGTTGCAATTAAAAGATGAATTTGATCTAACCTATTTGTTTATTACCCATGATTTGTGGTTAGCAAGATTTTTGTGCGATCGCATTGCCGTGATGAATGGTGGTAAAATAGTCGAATTAGGACAGACTAAACAAATTTTTGCTCATCCTCAACATCCCTACACCCAAACCCTACTAGCCGCTGCACCTCTCCTAGCCAAAGCGTGACAGTAGGGGCGCAAGGCCTGCGCCCAGGAGTCACTGAGTCACCGAGTCAGGAAAAAGAAAGAAGAATAAAATCACCAATTACCAAAATAATAAATGTCTAAAAATCCACCTTCTAATCCTTATAAAAATAAAACCTATTCCGCAGATAAATGGCAAGAAAGAATAGCACAAATAGCATATCGCTTTAATCGCCAATATCAAAATCAGAAATTTGAAGTACCCGAAGAAGTAGAAGCAATGCCAATATTTCAGGAATGGAAAAATGGCAGATTAAGCGAGAGAATAATTTCACCATTTTGGGAAATTGCCCAACCTCAAAAAAACGAACATTGTTTAGATATTGGTTGCGGTGTTAGCTTTTTAATCTATCCTTGGCGAGATTGGCAAGCATTTTTTTATGGGCAAGAAATTAGTAATATAGCTAGAGATACTCTTAACTCTCGTGGTTCACAATTAAACTCAAAATTATTCAAAGGTGTAGAATTAGGAGCATCTCATCATTTAAACTATGATGAAAGTCAATTTGATTTAGTAATTGCCACAGGATTTAGTTGTTATTTTCCCTTAGAATATTGGCAAGCCGTTTTACTGGAAGTTAAAAGAGTATTAAAACCAGGCGGGCATTTTGTTTTTGATATTCTTAATTCAGAACAGCCTTTAGCAGAAGATTGGGCTGTGCTAGAAACTTATTTAGGTGCAGAGGTATTTCTCGAACCTATTGCTGAGTGGGATAAAACCATTAAAGCTGGAGGTGCTAAAATAGTCAAACGGCAATTAGGAGAATTATTCGAGTTATGCAAAGTCCGGTTTTAAGAGAAAATTATCGAGAAATGTCCTCTTAAAGCTGTATTATTTGAACATATTTTATCAAGAATTTTGCCCAAATAGCAGCTAATGATTATCCGCCATGCCATAGAATCTGATTTACCTGCCATTGTCGCCATTTATAACGCTGCTGTTCCTGGCCGCATGGCTACTGCTGATTTAGAACCTGTGTCTGTGGAAAGTCGTTTGATTTGGTTTAAAGGACGAGTTCCCTCACAGTTTCCCCTGTGGGTTATGGAAACGGAAGGGGTAATTGCTGGATGGTTGAGCTTTCAATCATTCTACGGTAGACCGGCTTATCATTGTACAGCGGAAGTTAGTATTTATATTTCTCCAGATTTTCAAGGACGTGGTTTAGGAAAACAACTTTTAGAAAAAGCTATTCAGGAAAGTCCCAGTTTAGGTTTAAAGACTTTAGTTAGTTTTATTTTTGCTCATAATCAACCCAGTTTAAAGTTATTTGCTTGGTTTGGTTTTCAAGCTTGGGGAAATTTACCGAAAATTGCTGATTTAGACGGAGTAGAACGGGATTTAATGATTTTGGGTTTGCGGGTCATGTAGGCATAAATTCTACTCAATTTGTTGATAATCTTCAGGTGTATCAATATCAATTGCCCCCAAAGGGAAGGGAATACTTAAAACTTCGTGATAGTGGTTTTTAATTAATTTCTTTGCACCTACATCTTCACTCAAATTTGCTAATTCTGAGAAAAAAATCTGACTAAATAAAACAGGCACACCTAATGTATCTGCATATTCACAAGCAATAATACTTTTTTTCGTAGAATAGTATGTTGAGACTAAATTATTGATAATTTCAGCAGAAAGAAACGGTTGATCACAAACAGTAATAATTACTGTATCTATAGTTTTATAATCAGTGATAATTGATAAAATTCCTCGACGAATTGAAGAACTCATTCCTAAATGCCAATCTGGATTTTCAACTATTTTAATAGCAGGTTCGCTAATTTGAGAACGGATATTTTCTGCATTTGCTCCCAATACTACTATTATGGGTTTACATACAGAAGCGACTGCATTTTCAATTGTGTGGCTCAGTAAGCTACCTCCTTGATAGGGTAAGAGTTGTTTTGGTCTACCCATGCGAGTTGATGCCCCTGCGGCTAGAATAATGATGGCAATATTTGATTTAGTCATTGTTCAATTTTAATTTCTTGCACCTGATTTCGAGGGTAAATTGCTTCAGTGCGGTCTTTTAAAAAACCACCATTACGGCTTTGAAGTATAGCTTGAATTTCTGTAATTATAGATAAGGCTATTGTTTCTGGTGTATTTGCACCAATATCTAAACCAACGGGAGCATATAACTTTTGTAATTCTTGTTTATTATATTCACCACATTCCTTTTGTAAATCTGTGAGTAATCTTGTAGTTCGCTGTTTTGATCCTAAACAACCTAAATATTTCAAATTAGACGGTATTAGCAATTTCAAAATTTCTAAATCATCAAAATAATTATGATTCATGACCACAGCAATAGTATTTTCTTTGATAGATATATGTTGGTGAACAATTTCTCGACGAGTTAAAATAACATCATCAGCCATGAAAAAACGTTCTTTAGTTTGCTCAATAGCACGACAATCAATAATAGTAACTTGCCAACCTAAAGCTTTTGCAAACCCTGCAACTGGAACAGCATCACGACCTGCACCAAAAATAATCAGGTGTGGAGGAGGCTGAATAAACTCAATAAAAACGTTAACTTGACCTGATAAAAGTTGATATTTATAAACACCTGAATACTGGTTTTTTAATACTGATTGGACATCTTTAATCAAAGTTTGAGTTAAACTAAATTCAGTAATATTCGTATTTACAGTTCCGTCACAATTGAGGATTAACCGCGCTCCCAACTGCACATTAATATTACCTTCAACACTAAAAACAGTGGCAATAATTCCTTTTTGTTGATGAAAGAAACATTGATGAATAAAAGATAAAGGGTTAAATAGATCATGATCATCAAGACACTCAATCAAAATATCTACCACACCATTACAACCTAAACCAAACCCCCAGATAATATCTTCATCAGCACTAGTGTTATAAGTAATAAGTTTTGGTTGTCCATCTGTGATTAAGCGAGTATGTTGAAATACATCATTTTCCAGACAACCACCGCTGATAGTTCCCACTATTTCACCTGTTGACATCATCAACATCCGCGCTCCCGGTTGACGATAGGTAGAACCTTGAACGTTGACAACAGTTGCGAGAAATAATTTTTCACCATTGTGTTGATTGTTTACAAATGCTGTAATAATAGAATTTATCTCTTTCATCTTGCGGTTCGATGCTCCTTTTATAGCATCAAAAAAATTAATTGTTTTTTGCTCATTTCGGATGAATAGAATATTCTGTAGGAATCCTAAATGATTTTTCAAAAATATCTAAGACTGTCTTACAATCAATTCTGAGTCTAATAGCAAAAGTCGTCTAAAAACCATTAAAGAAAAGTTTATAGTCACGTTAAAATGGACTTGAGTTATTAAACATTATATAATTGAAAAGTGCTGTATGTATTCCAATCTAGTTAGTGTTGTAACATCAATTAGTTGCGCAAGAATTTAGAACCTAAAAGGTTATCATTCACATTAGCACTCATAAAACCAGATATACTCGATAAAGTAACCAACAACTGACCTGTACCAAAACCCGTATTACCAATAACACCATCACTAACTCATAGTTGTAGATTAGAGCCTAGCGTGATGATATTAATACTAATTAAAATCTTATTTGATGCGCTAAATTATATTAGTTTATATTAACGCATCTAATGACTGACTAAGGAACAATCATCACAGGACAAGGGGAAAGATTAATTACTCGCATAGTAACACTATCCGTTGCTCCTTCATCAGTTAAACCTAGTCCCCGACAACCCATAATAATTAAACTGGCCTCCACTTCATCAGCAACATCACAGATAGTAAAGGCTGGTTTCCCTTGTCTTTCTAGTAATTCGGCTGTGATTCCTTGTCCAGAAAATAAGGCTTGGGCATTTTCTAGGAGTTTAGCAACCGCCTCTGGAGATACCATAGGACTGGTAGTAGCTGCTTCTGGATCTGCTTCTTCGACGACTGAAAGTAGAATTAAGCGACTGCGATAAGTTTGCACAATATTAGCAACTATATCAGCGGCCTCTCTGGCTTCTCGACTTTGATCAATGGGAAAAAGAACTGTTTTAAACATATCTCACCTCTGCACCCCTCACTCCGGTAAAATCTTGATGGTCATATTTTGAAAACAATAACAAAAAAGTAATCAGGAGAGTTTGGCTGTGTCTAAAAAAAGTTTAGCAAGTTTATCTGCGGCTGAGATATCTGGAAAACGCGCTTTAGTGCGGGTTGATTTTAACGTGCCTGTGGATGATCAAGGCAACATTACCGATGATACCCGGATTCGGGCGGCGCTACCAACTATCCAAGATTTGACCCAAAAGGGCGCTAAAGTCATTTTAGCAAGTCATTTCGGTCGTCCCAAGGGTGTAACTGAAAAGTTACGTTTAACTCCTGTATCTAAACGTCTTTCTGAGTTGTTAGGACAACCAGTTGCGAAAACTGATGACTGTATTGGTGATGACGTGGCTGCTGCTGTAGCTAAGTTGGAAAATGGCCAAGTGCTGTTGTTGGAAAATGTCCGCTTTTACCCAGAAGAAGAAAAGAATGAGCCTGAATTTGCGAAGAAATTGGCAGCAAACGCTGATTTTTATGTAAATGATGCTTTTGGGACTGCACACCGCGCTCATGCTTCTACTGAGGGTGTGACTAAATATCTCAGCCCTTCTGTGGCTGGTTACTTGGTTGAGAAGGAGTTGCAATACTTACAAAGTGCAATTGAAGAACCTAAGCGTCCTTTGGCGGCTATTATTGGCGGTTCTAAGGTTTCTAGCAAAATTGGTGTCATTGAAACCCTGTTGGAAAAGTGCGATAAGTTGATCATCGGTGGTGGGATGATTTTCACCTTCTATAAAGCCCGTGGTTTGAGTGTTGGTAAGTCTTTGGTAGAAGAAGATAAGCTGGAATTAGCGAAGGCTTTGGAAGCTAAGGCTAAAGAACGTGGTGTGGCTTTGTTGCTACCTACAGATATTGTTTCCGCAGATAAGTTTGCGCCTGATGCTAATGCTACTACTGTCAGCATTGAAAATATCCCTGCCGATGGTATGGGTTTAGATATTGGGCCTGATTCTATTAAGGTTTTCCAAGCGGCTTTGGCTGATTGTAAAACTGTGATTTGGAATGGGCCTATGGGTGTGTTTGAGTTTGATAAATTTGCAGCGGGTACGGAAGCGATCGCTCATACTTTAGCAGAAATTGGCAAAACCGGCACAACAACCATTATCGGTGGTGGTGACTCTGTAGCGGCTGTGGAAAAGGTAGGTTTGGCTGATCAAATGAGCCATATTTCTACCGGTGGTGGTGCGAGTTTGGAGTTGCTAGAAGGTAAGGTTTTACCTGGTATTGCAGCTTTAGATGAAGCGTAAGCTGTTAAATTTCGCTAACTAATGACAATTTGAGTAGGGGTGCGGTATGCCGTACCCTTGCCGTTGTCTATTAGTTAATAGTTTTAGTAGCATCAATTAGAAAGTATTGAAAAAGATTGATGGTTCAGTATTCTTAATTTTGAGAAAGAAATTATAGCGGTTTTCAGATTAGTGAGATCCAGTTATAAATCGCAAATGCTGTACGGGTGAGTTTCCCCACCCTTGACTGTATTCCATCTGATAAAGAACTGCTATAAATGGTTTCAGAGCTATGCTAGAAATAGCAAACTTCAAGGAAAGAGCAAATTATGGAAGAATTACTAGAACTCAGAGAATTAGTGCTTTCTGGCAACCTAGAAGCGGCTCTATCTTTAATTGATGAATTGGAAGAAATGAGCAAAGAAGATAAAATTAATAAAATTTATAGTTATTGTGTAGTGCTTTTAGTCCATTTAATTAAACAACAGGCAGAAAAAAAGACAACTCATTCTTGGGATGTTACCATTCGCAATGCTATTGACGCAATTAATCGGATCAATAAACGCCGAAAAGCTGGAGGATATTACATGAACAAAAAAGAAATAGAGGAAATTTTATTAGAAGCTTATAGTCGAGCTTTAGATAATGCGGCCTTAGAAGCCTTTGGTGGAATTTATGATGGATTAACCTTAAAAAATATGGTAGATCAAGAATTAATTATCCAACAGGCTTTAAATTTAATTTAATATTAAGTTACAGTACGATCTCGTAGTCCCACACATCAAAATGTTGTTCTTACAAAATCAAAATAGACTTAGTTTACTTACTTAGTTTTCCTCGCCATCAGGAGATATAAAATAGGGAACAGTCAAAGAATGAAGGATAAAGTTTTTGGCTTTGTCCTTCATTCTCTGCAATTAACTTAAATCCCATCTTTTACCGATTGAATATTTGGTATTTTCCTAGAAATATAATTGTAAAGTTTTTCATCAGCAGTAATAAATTTACAATTTTCTCTGATAGTTAAAACTACGTAAAGGCTATCATAGACGGTTTTTTGATAATTTTCGGAAGTCAAAAGTAATACTGAGCAAGCTTTTTGGCGATTGAGAATAGTTAGTTTATTTACGTCGTGCTGTACTAGTATATTGATGTAAGAAAGTGAATTTTAAAATCATTTATCAATACCACTATGATTTCTGCTGGTGAAAAAATAATCCTCATTGTTGATGATTTGCTCGATAATTTGCGGATTTTGTCGTCTACACTTACAGGACAAGGCTTTCAAGTTCGTTGCGCTAAAAGTGGGGCGATCGCATTAATGGCAGTACAAACTGCTGCGCCTGATCTGATATTATTGGACATCAATATGCCAGAAATGGATGGCTATGAAGTTTGTCAACACCTTAAATCCAATCAACTTACTCGTCATATTCCCATAATCTTTTTAAGTGCCTTAGATGATGTTTTTGATAAAATTAAAGCTTTTAATGTGGGTGGTGCGGACTATATCATCAAACCTTTTCAAATTGAAGAAGTTCTTAGTCGTATCCAACATCAATTAGAATTGCAAGCAGCAAAAATAGAAATTGAACAACTTAATCAAAACCTAGAACAGCGTGTGGAGGAACGCACAGCTGAATTAGCAAAAATTAATCAAGAATTGGACTTGGAAATTACCGAACGCAAATTGGCAGAATTGCGGTTACAAAACAGTGAAGAACGTTTAGAAAGTATTTTAGGCTCACTAGAGGATGTTGTCTGGTCAATGACTCCAGATCATTCCCAAATTATTTATATCAATGCAGCCGTAGAAAAAATATATGGTTATCCAGCCTCTAGCTTTTTTGAAAATCATCACTTGTTAGTTTATCTGATTCATCCTCAAGATCGTCGTCGCATTGAAGAAGCCATTCATGCCATGCTGAAAACAGGTAACTTGCGCGAAGAATACCGTATTATCCATTCAAATCAGGAAATTCGTTGGGTGAGCGATCGCAGTCATCTTGTCTATAATGCTGATGGTAAAGTCATACGAATAGATGGCATTATCCGTGATATCACTGAACAAAAACGCACTGAACAGCAACTAATCCATAATGCTTTACATGATCATCTGACCGGTTTACCCAATCGTAATTTGTTTATGGATCGAGTTGAAGAGGCTCTTAAATATACTAAACGTCATCCGGATTATTTATTTGCGATCTTGTTCCTTGATTTAGATCGGTTCAAAATGATCAACGATAGCTTGGGACATATAATAGGCGATCGCTTTCTTCAGGAAACAGCTAAACTTTTAGAACGCTGTTTACGATCTTGTGATACCGTCGCTCGGCTTGGTGGTGACGAATTTACTGTTTTAATTCATGATATTCACGATAAAAAGGAAGCATTTATAATTGCTGATCGGATTCTGCATGAATTTTCTAAACCAATTTCTGTCAAAGATCAACAGATTTTTAGTAGTACCAGTATCGGAATTGTGATTGGGAATAAAGATTATGATAGCAGTGGTGATTTACTCAGAGATGCAGATATTGCTATGTATCGTTCAAAAGAGCTTGGCAAGGGTCGCTACACCTTATTTGATCAGACAATGTATGCACAAAATCTTAAACAAATCCAAATTGATAGAGACCTACATTATGCTTTAGAACGTAATGAATTTGAGCTTTATTATCAGCCAATTATTTCTTTAGAAACAAATAAAATTGCTGGATTTGAAATCTTAATCCGTTGGCATCATCCTGAATGGGGTTTAGTTCATCCTAGTGAATTTATTCCCATTGCTGAAGATACTGGTTTGATTGTAGAAATTGGTGATTGGGTACTCCATAAAGCTTGTCAACAATTGCGAATTTGGCAAATTAAGTTTCCTGAAATAGCATCTTTAAAAATGAGTGTTAATCTCGCTAGTCAGCAAGTTAAAGAACCAAATTTCTTAGAAAAATTAGATAGGATTTTAGCAGAAAACGCTATTAATAGTAATACACTGCGCTTAGAAATTACCGAAGGAAGTATGATAGAGCAGGGAGACGAGACAATCGCCACACTTGAACAACTCAAAGCTAGAAACATTCAATTAAGTATTGATGATTTTGGTCAAGGTTACTCTTCCTTGAGTTATTTACACCGCTTTCCAGTTAATACTCTCAAAATTGATCGCACTTTTATTAATCAAATGAGTTTAGGTGGACAAAATATAGAAATTATTCGTACCATTATCATACTGGCACATACGTTAGGTATGGATGTGGTGGCTGAAGGAGTAGAAACCCAAGCACAAGCGGATAAATTACAAGAATTAGGCTGCGAGTTAAGTCAGGGGTATTTATTTTCTCAACCTTTAACTGCTAGAAATATTGAAACAAAATTTTTCTTATGAAAGGGTTTAAATCAGCGATTTTCTTCACCAAACAATCATCAAAAACAGCAACTGAAGCCAGGAATAACTTTATGCATTGTCTTGGTTATACCATTTGTTGTCCAGATTTTTGCCACAGTTGGTTTAGTTGGCTATCTTTCTTTTAAAAATGGACAAAAAGCCATTAATAACCTAGTTAACAAAGCACTTTATTGATCATAATAAACATCAACTAAATTTACAATACCTTCACTTGAAAAAAGCCTTAATTCGTAGATTGGGTTAAGCGACAGCGCAACCTACAACAAATGGCTAATTTTCTGATACGTAACTTACTTTCAGTCTTTTTATTCCTATTCCTTTTATAAACAGTCTTACCTGATTTTCATTTCTTTTTATTCGGTGTTAATCATTCCATTCTTTCTACCGCTTCTTTTATACCCCTTTTTTCTTTTCTATCCTCAATTTATGCCTTTGTTGAGTATAATAAGCAGAAGTAAACTCCTTCTCCCTCTTAAACTCAACTAAAAATAGAGTTAAGCTACGCCTTTTTTCTCTTTCCGAGGTTGAGCAAGTTTTTGTTTACCCCACAAACCTAAACCAAAGAGAACAGTGCTACCAATCAAAGGTAGCGTATCAGTCTCCCAAGGGACGGGTGTAGCAGCTTGACCAACAATTAAATTATTACTGGTAGGCCATACAAACCCAGTGCCAGGTTGGGTTGTAT
>JANMGZ010000071.1:0-3082 GCA_031374905.1 Dolichospermum sp. OTE_70_metabat_362_sub | reverse complement strand
ATCAAGAAGTGGAACAGACAATGGAAAATAAACCTAATTGAGCTGAACAATCCGCAGTGGCTCGACTTGAGCATCGGATTATTTTGACGGATGGTTGCCCGCCTGCGCGGGCATGACAGATCTTTTTGTCATGTACAGAGCCTAATTTTATTAAGTTTTGGCCTATCTAATTGTGGCCCACTTGCAGGAAGAAAAATTCTCGATGTGGATCGTAATTATTATAATAAAGAAATTGTAAAAAGTGACGATTCTCAACTATTGCTTAATATTGTACGTCTACGCCATGTAGATAACGTTACTTTTTTACAAATTAACAATATAACTGCTCAAAAATCAATACAAAGCAGCGGCTCAGGAACTTGGTCGGTTAGTCCGGGAGCGGGCTATTCCCTTAGTAATTTCCTTGCGGGGGCGTTTAGTTATTCAGATACACCAACAATATTTTTTACCCCTCTGCAAGGTTCCGATTTTGTTAATAATTTAGTTATTACAGTGTCTTTAAAATCGTTATATCATCTTATAAATACAGCTTGGAATATCGAAGTCATTTTAAGATTAGCCGTGCATCAATTCAATGACGACTATAATGAATTAGGATTTATAGCCAGAGAAAAAGACAAACTCCCTCATGGTTACGCGTCTTTTGTAAGAATAGTACACCTTATGAGGGCACTACAAGAAAATGACGCACTAAAGCTGAGTTTAACTCAAACAGCTGATAAAGAACCTCAGCTCTATTTTATTTTCAACAAAACACGTGGACTGTCTACCTGCGCTGAATTAAAACATTTGCTTCACATTTCCCCGAATGCATCCTATATGATTTGGACTAACAGGATTCAAAAGCACATGTCACCAAATACAGTTTACGTGAGAACCCGTTCAGTCATACAAATGATGTCATTTCTAGCAAACGCTATCGTATTACCCCAAAACGTCTCCACAATTAAAGGTTTCTACCCAGCCCGCATTCCCGGACTGATTATCTATTCCAGCACAGTACCTATTTCAGCCTCAATTCAAACCTCATACAAAGGAAATTATTACTATATCAGAGACGATGATTCTTCATCTAAACGGTTTTTTATCTTGTTCAGTAGCTTTTATCAGCTGACTGCCGGATTGGCTGGAGGTATTAATGGTGTAGCACTTACGCTACCCGTAGGCAAGTAGCATTCAGAAGATTAAAACACGCAAGAATTAGATAGGTTGCTGGGCAATTCGCAGTTACAATCAGAAACAGCCGAATTTTATAAAGTGATTAATAGCAATCTAATCACAAAGAATACTCAACCATGGATTCATTTTGACTGGAATTTTCTTTGCTTGGTCACAAAATTGAGTAAATCTTGATATGAGAATATCAAAATAGGAGCTATTCCGTTAGGTGAGGTGTTTTGGCTGAACCTGAAAAAGTCACCGCTCTTTTTTTATGGTATACAGGAAAACCCAAAAATCTCAGTCACAAAGCGCGACGTCGCTGTTCGGGAATTGGTGGTGGATGCTCCTCAAATTCAAAAGAAGGATGGAGTGATTAAAATACATTAAATACAACAAGCTGATAATTTGTTTTCAATTTTGCAAGTTCTCTATGTTAAGATTTTTATGATAGCATTATTGTGAATACTTAGGAGTCATACTTATATGATTAACTCTCTATTTTATCATCAGCCAATCTGGGTATGGGGCAGCTTGCTAGTTGCTCTTGTGGTAGCGATTATTTCTGTGGCACTTATTGGTGCTCAACGATTTTTAATGTATAAGCATTTTTCAGTATTAAAAGAACATATTGATGTGGGCGCCATTTATATGACAGGTATTTCCTCTGTATTTACCGTCTTGATCGCATTATTGGTGTTTAATGTATTAGACAGTTATGCTCAAGTTGATGATAATGTTCAAGCTGAAGCGAATTGTGTTGGTGATTTATATCGAGATGCTCGCAGTTTACCGATTGATATGATGCAATCGATTCAGTCTCTTCTTATGCAATATCTTGATGAAGTGATAGAAAAAGAGTGGCCCTCGCAAAAAAATGGTAGTCTAGCGAGTGTCAAAAACGCAGGTTGGAATACACTAAATCAAATTCAGGATGTTATTTCTACTTATAATGCCCCTACTTTAAGTGCCGCCGTTATCTACACTGAGATATTTCATCGATTGAACAAGCTTTTTGATTTACGACGCTCAAGAGTCGCATCTAGTCAGACATCAATGCCTACAGTTGTTTGGGGGATCATTATAGCTGGCGGTATTGTTTTTTTTCTTTCATGCCTTCTTCTGGGTGCGGAAAATTTTGTAATGAAATGGCTCTTTACAATACTAATGTTTGTATCAATAACCTTAGTTGTTATACTAATCATTGCTCTAGATAGGCCTTTTCAGGGCCAATTAGGTATTGGTTCCGATGAGTTTATTATAGTAAAACATAACATTCAGCTCTTAAGCCCTCGTTCTTAATTGGGAGGAGCTCTTTGGAAAACCCGTGCCGGCGACTGCCGTCGGCAGTGGCACCAACACGAAAAAATGGACACCTTGCAAAGCAACTTTTTTAATTTCGAATAATTCCGGTGCTTTAGACACTGCAATCTTTTCACCATTAATAGCTGCTTCTTTAAGACTATGACTACACTTACGTTATTCTGTCCTGTAGTGTTCGAATTGCTAATCAAGCCAAATGCCCCACAATAAATGCTTGAAATTCAGACCTTCAACTCCATATGAGTGGCATGAAAGAATTTATAATCACAATTTGCTATGTTCTACTCGTGTAATGCTCGAATTGCTACTCAAGTAGCAGAGGGTAGGTAAAACCTCCTAAAACCCCAAATTCTGCCTTTTAATTATTGAAAAACACCTGCTCCTTTAGGAGACATCTTTTCCAAGACAATGCCTGGTATTTCTATCTCAATTTTATGAGCTTTTTATCCTTGTTAAGACTTCGCATAGCACAGGTTCTAATGTAATGAACCATCTCAGCTACTGAGTTAGTCCATTTTCTAGCTCGCTTATAGAGCTGGGAAGGTTCATTACATTAAAACCAAGAAAGCAGGGATGGACAGCCTTCACTATCATTTAAGCC
>JANMGZ010000058.1:0-1820 GCA_031374905.1 Dolichospermum sp. OTE_70_metabat_362_sub | reverse complement strand
CGCCTGTTGTACTATCAACTTTAGCATAAACTCCTGCCATTGTTGAAGATGGTGTTAAAACTACACGTTTCGACGCGATTGCTTTTTTAGCTTTATTGTATAAATCTGAATTTGTTGTTTTTAATGTCTCTAAATCAACAGTATTAATCTCGGTGGCTGCAGCATCATAGTTATAACTTAATACTGTTTCTAATTTTGGATGATAAGCTGCACCGTATTTTAAGCGTTCACCACTTGGACCACTTGTTACATTAGTTCTAAAATCAGCAACAGCAGTAGCAGAATTTCCAGGAACATCCATAATAACGAATCTATCTTTTAAGAGTTCTGCTTGATCTAAAGCAAGACTATATAACTGATAAGGTTTTGTAGTTGGTAAAGCTTCAGCATCTGTGAAAACAATAAGAGTTGGTTCGTCTTCTTTTAATAATGTATTAAGACCTGTTACTAATTCATCAAAATCTACGTCAGCAGGATAAACATCTTCTGATCCTACATTTTCTGCTCCTACGGAAACAACATAACATGGTCCGCCACCGTTAGCAAAAAACATTTGCATAGCATAATACATTTTAAAAGGGCTTGGAGTTACAGTTGCAGTAACAGAACCATCAGTTTCTTCTGTGAGTGTAAAAGTTTCATTTTTTGCTTTTCCAAAAAGCGTTTCGTATTCCAACATAGAAGTAATTCTGGTTGGGTCATTCTTTGGCCCTTTTCCTGTATACCCAATAAAAGCTGGGATGGCCGTTTCTACTTGTGCTACAGATGGTGGAAATTTTGAAATTTCCTCTACATAAGCTCCGGGTGTTTTGTAATTCATTTGTTCTTATTTTAAAATTAATATTAATTATTTTCGATAGTTAATCCTTCGTGTGCAATTTCTAAGGTTTCAACAGCTACTTCGTTGCCTTCTGCTTTTAAATCGGTAGAATTTAACTTAACAGGAAAAGCTTTATTTACTTTCCATGTAATGGCTGGGGTTCCTGTTTCATCTAAAAGAGAAATAGTAACTGTACGACGCTCTACTGTATTTAACTGAATTGTTTGCAACCAAGTAAAGTAGTCATTATCGCCTGCAAACGATCCTCTTTTTAGGGTGATGTTGCTAAACTTTTTCATTCCTGGCATCTTTATTTTGCTAAAGTTTGGACTTGCTCCTTGTCGGTATTCAATAGGATCTACTTCAATGTTTAAGCCCGATACCTCTTGAAAGCCTACTTTTGTTCCGCCCCAATCTACTTCAAAATAGAACTTTGATAATGGATATTCATTCATAATTATTTGTATTTAATTGTTAATTATTTATTTATGATTCTTGTAATTTGTGTGAAAAACGCAACACGATAAATTCTGCTGGACGTACTGCTGCCATACCGATTTCAATGTTCATTCTTCCTTCTAAAATATCTTGTGCCGACATTGTTTTATTTAAACCAACACTTACATAGTATGCTTCTTCAGGTTTACTTCCTGCTAAAGCACCGTCTTTCCATTGTTGGTTAAGGAAATTATCGATCATAGCTTGTACACGAATCCATGTACTAGCAGTATTAGATTCGAAGACAAAACGTTCTGTGGCTTTCTTCACCGATTCTTCAACCATATTAAAGAAACGACGTACGGGTACATATCTCCATTCATTGCTGTTACCATCTAAAGTTCTAGCTCCCCAAACTAATGTTCCTTTTCCTGTAAAAGTACGAATAGCATTAATCGATTTTCCTGCTACTGTATCTACGTTAAGACCGTCTTGCTCAATATTGGAAATTTTTTCTGTTGGTGCAACTACATAATTAAGACCTACATTGGCAGGTGCTTTC
>JANMGZ010000025.1:0-3473 GCA_031374905.1 Dolichospermum sp. OTE_70_metabat_362_sub | reverse complement strand
GAATTAAGTAATAGTTAAAAACTATCCAATCTAATATCTTTCCAAATATCAGAAACCTGCCATCCCGTCTTGCCAACAGATAGAATTACAGGATTAACACGCATTGGCACATAGTTAGGCTCTTGATACTCTTTATCTCGTTTTAGCTGTTCTTCAACTGCTATTTCCTCTATTTTATTAATAAAATCAACTTGCAGATTTGGCTCTTTTGTTTTATCTATAATTTGTGTTTCTTGAAGGAGTTTGTCAGATTTTTTGATGAGTTTCATATTTAGTGGCAGATGTAACTTTTGATATTGACGAAATCATGAATAGTTGACACCAACTTAACTCAAAAACTTTAAGTTTTAGTTGAATATTAACATGGATAGATGCGCTAACGCGCTCAAATTGATGGCGTTATGTAACCAAAACAATGCAACAACTAACGGTAATTGTAACAGAAAGTATAACAACAATAAAACCTAAAATTATTGCCATTCCTGAGCAAAATCCTCAAGTGACACAAAAGGTTACTTCAGATTTACTACTCGACACTAATTTAGATGTAGGTATGATAGCTATTCTCAACCAAATTGAAGCTGAACACGAATACTATCAAAGTTGTGGAGAGTGGTAATCATGGTTTTATCACTCGCTCAACAATCCTTAGCAGGACTCTCTCAAACTGCTGCTCATCTTTGGGAACAACTAACTAATTGTCAAACTGCTGAAGAAGAATCTGCTATCATCACCGCTATTTGGGAAACTCAAGAAGTTCAATCAGAAGCTATTGATATCCAAGCTGAATTGGCATTACAACTAGATGCAGAAATAGCTGCTGTTAAGCAACGACTAGAACATCTCAAAGCTGTGCATCAATCAGCACTTTTAAGACTAGAACGCTGGCGACAGAAATTAGATGAAACTATTTTAGAACAAAATGCCATAGGAATTCTACCTGAACAAATGATTGGTAATTCACTTCGCATTACGATTAAAGAAAATCCACCAAGTTGTGATGTAGTAGTAGATGCAGAAAAATTACCTCCAAAATACCGCAGAGAAAAGACTGTTTACTCAGCAGATAAAAAAGCGATTATTGCTGCTTGGAAGAAAGGAATTCCGGTAGATGGTACTCGTGTTGAACGTAAGCAGCGGGTTGTTTATGCTTTGACAGCCACGGCAATTCAAGACTTCAAAGATTCATTATTACCATAGTTATTGATTCCGGTAATCAGGACTTATACAGCTATTGTTGGGAATAGGGTAAGACAATAATTCAAGAGGGAGCAACCCGAAAATGTGAGAGCGAGGTTAAATTATCAATAACTCCAGGTTTTTTTGTTGCAATGCTTTTGCTAGGCATAGCCATCGCAACTTAAAATAGCCCATTTTTGGTCTTAGTTTTCGCACTTCACAAAATGGCGTTGCTCCCCTCAATACTAATTCAAGAGTGATTTTAATCAAATAAACCTGCCCGTAAGGCGATGACAGCAGCTTGGGTGCGGTGACTGGCAAAAAGTTTGTTTAAAACACCGCGTACATATACTTTTACGCTTCCTAAGCTGATATAGAGTTGATCCGCAATCTCTTGATTGCTGAATCCTTGGACAATTAGTTCCAATACCTCCATTTCCCGATTAGTCAGTGGATTTGCTTCTAGAATACTGGCTTGCTCTGGATCAATTGCAGAAATTGGCACTGTTTGAGCAATATTTAATTTTGCCGTAACTATTCTCAATTGACGAATATGTTTGAGAACAATACGAGCTATCACTGGGTCTATCCACGAATAGCCCTCATAAGTCATGTACAGTGCTTCTAATAGCAACTCAAACTTAGTGGTTTTAACACAGTAAGAATCTGCCCCAGATGCAAAAGCTGCTAAGACCATTTTTTCTTGAGCAAAAGAAGTGAGCATCATGATCTTCGTTTGCGCTGCTGTTTCTGGTGGCATAGATTGTCTAAACCGCTGCACCAATGTTATCCCATCCATATCTGGTAAGCGAATATCAACAATAGCAATATCTGGTTTAGTATTCTGAAGCAATTTTAGACCAGCAGCAGCAGTATTTGTGTCTCCTATCACTTGAATATTCTTTTGCTCATTCAAACAACTACGGATACCTACTCTAGTCAAATTGTGGTCTTCGATAATTACCGCTCTAATATTTGCCATTACCTACCTCAACAACTAGCTAAATGTACTCTTTCTAACGTGGGAAATAGTTGACTACAAACGGCTCAGTCTATCGGTTAAATTTTTTAGGATTCTAGCAAAGTCTACCCATTGATGGAGGCAAAATAAGGTATAACAGCAAAAAATCTATCTATTGATATAGATAAAGGGAAAAATTATATCAAAAAATATGCCTATTGACGTAGGTAAAATTTAAAGTTTTAGTGAAGAAAGTCTATTTAAGTGTTAAGATTCATTAAAGAAAAGAAATAGCCAACTTGATTTAAATAAATCTACTGGTAGCTGTATGACATCTTTCTCTTGGAACTCAAATTCAACAGAAAGTATCCTTTTGGTAGATGACTCAACCAAGAATGTTTGTGTACTAAAATCTACTCTCAAGCAAGAAGGATACAGGGTAACAGTAACAGATAGCGATAGTGAAGCCTTAACTAAGATTGTCGAATCTCCACCTGATTTAGTCCTATTGGATACGTTCACCCCAAGTATTGATGGCTATGAAATCACTCGACAGATCAAGCAGAATTCCCATTTACCTTTCATACCTGTGTTACTCGTTACCAATTGTGACGAGTCCTCTTTCATTCAAGGTTTACAAGCTGGTGCTGATGACTTTTTGATTAAGCCTGTAGAGCAAAAAGAATTGTTAGCAAGAGTGCGATCGCTCCTGCGACTAAAACACAGTATCAATCACCGAGATATAATTACACAGCAATGGTGCGAAGATTTTGTGATTAATCTGACTCACGATTTACGCACTCCTTTAACTTCAGTAATTCAAATGCTAAAAATGCTGAAGAAAGGAACTTTTGGGGATAATCTCTCAGAAATGCAGGAATATCTCCAACAAATTACCGAAAGTAATCAAACGCTATTGGATATGGTTGAAAATATCCTCGATGTTTATCAATATGAAGCAGGTAATAAAGAGTTAGAGTTTTTTCCTGTAGATTTGCGCGAGTTAAGCCAAAAGGTAGTGCAGGAACTCAAACCTTTGGCTATTGTGAAAAATTTGACTTTGACAACAACATTCAACAGTCAACAATCATCATTATTGACTGTTAGGGGTGATAGGATAGAATTATACCGATTGCTGATTAACTTAGTTGGCAACGCTATTCGTTTTACAGATAGCGGTTCAGTAGAAATTCAGCTTCATCGCCATCATCAATACGTAACAATTGCAGTAAAAGATACAGGTATTGGTATCAGTGAATCAGAACAAGTAGGTTTATTTGAACGTTTTAGACAGGGCAAACACCAGCGCCGGGGGAATGGTCTAGGATTATAT
>JANMGZ010000753.1:0-4531 GCA_031374905.1 Dolichospermum sp. OTE_70_metabat_362_sub | reverse complement strand
CTGAGATTTTCTAAATTAGAATAATAAATTTTTTACAAGCAAATCTGGCGACTAGAAGTCACGACTACACAGACAAAACCCACCTATTCCTTCGGTTCCGTAAGGGATACGTGGGTTGAGAATAAGTAGTTTTTCTTAGTCCACGCAGGTGGACTTTGTTTGTGTAGTTACGGTTTCTAACCGCCGATTTAATGTATATAGTTCTCAAAATTAAAAAGTTTAAATTCTGGAGTTTTTAATATATTCAGAAATTACAATAAATCATGTTAGAAAAAAAACTATCTACACATTTATTAAAAACTACTATTTTAGGTTTAATATTGGGTCTATTTGGATGTGGAAATAAAACTACCAATACCATATACAATATCACCAATAGGAATATTAACGATAATTTACCCTTAGTAGTAGCCACCAATAGCGTAATTTGCGATTTAACAAAACAAGTTGCAGGAGATACAATTAATCTTATTTGTTTAATTCCTCCTAGTATTAATCCCATAAATTATAAACCCATACCAGAAGATATTCAAGCTATAAAAAATGCTAATTTAGTATTATATCATGGTTATAACTTTGAACCAGGTTTAATAAAAACAATAAAGGAGATTAAAAACTCCAAACTCAAAATTGCCGTTGCTCAAACTAGCGACATAAATACCATCAAAATCAGAAAAAACCGTAAACAAATTATTGAACCTCATGTTTGGCATAATCCAAATAATACTACTAAAATGGTAAAAATAATTAATAGTAGTTTAGTTAAATTAACACCAAAAAATAAAAATATCTATAATAAAAATACCAAAGAAGTAATTCAAGAAATCAATCAAATTAATAGTTGGATTAAAGTAAGATTAGCTAGTATTCCCGCTAAAAATCGTAAATTAATTACAACTAACTCAGCAATGATTTATTATTTTAAAGCTTATGATATTCCCTATTCAGTAAATTTAGATAATGTCAAAAATATGGGAAAATTGGCTATTAATGGATTAGGTGAACCGGGAACTAAGACGGAAACCTATCAGAAAATGATAACGGCTAATACAAGGGTAATTGTAGAAGGCTTAGGAGGAACATATCTGAGGTTTGATCCTAAAAATTCTCAAAAATAATGCGTTTTTTAGAACTTTGGTAGAGACGTTCCATGGGTAGGGATTCTCGTCTCTACATTCTTTTCCTCCAGATTTCTAATTAATTTGATTCAGCCCAAGTTTTTGCCCAATCTAGAGTTTTATGAACTTCTTCCATTGTTGCAGCTTCACAATAAAGACGTAAAACTGGTTCAGTTCCGCTAAATCTAATCATTAACCAACTTTGATCAGCTAAACGGAATTTATAACCATCAATTGTTTGACAACCTATTACCGATTTACCCACAATTTCTGTTAGAGGTTGGGATTGTAACTGTTGTAATAATTGCCCTCTGACTTCCATATTTGCTAAAGGTAAATCAATCCGATCATAGGCTGATGAAAAACCAGTTTGTTGTTGTAAATAGCGATAATATTCACCTAAATCCAACCCTGATTCCACCACAGCTTCTAATACATAAAGTGCTGATAATAAAGCATCACGTTCGGGAATATGGCTACCATAACCAATCCCACCGGATTCTTCACCACCTAGTAATACCTGCGTGGCTAACATTCTATCAGCAATGTATTTATAACCTACTGCCGTTTCATGGATGGAAAGGTTATGTAATGCGGCTACACGGGGCATTAAGTCCGAACCGCTGACAGTTTTGACGATTTCGCCCTGAAAGTTACGCCGGAGGGTGAGGTGGTCAATTAAGATGGGAATTAAGATTTGGGAACTAAGGAAATTAGCATCTTGATCTACTGCGGCAATGCGATCGCAATCTCCATCAAATACCAAACCCACAGTTAAACCCGTTTTATTGGTTTCTCGATGGGTTTTCATAACTGTAAATAGTCGAGAAAGATACTTTGGTAAAGGTTCAGGCGCACCACCTTCAAACAGAGGATCGCGATTGCTATTAATTTCCCTAACTTGTTCCCCTAATAATCTTGTCACTCCCCCAGCCGCAGCCCCGTGCATGACATCCACAAATACTGTTAACTTGCCAGTTGCGATAAATTTCTTAATTTTGTGAATATCAACTTTAGCTGCTAATGCTTGACAATAACTCGGCCAAGGATCAAAGGTTTCTTCCTTACCAGGAATCACGGCTGAGACAATTTCTTCTGATAATAAAGCCTCTATCTCTTGAGTAACTTCCGGTGGTACTGAACCACCAAAAGCACTTTTAACTTTTAATCCTAAATATGTCCCAGGATTATGACTAGCTGTCACAACTAATGCCCCTAATGCCTTGAGTTCTTTAGCTGCCCAACTATAAGCCGGAGTTGGGGCAAAAGTTTCGCTAAACAGGACATCAAAACCCACTGCGGTGACAGCATTGGCAACCACACGGGCAAACTCTTCCGCCATAAATCGGCGATCATAACCGACAATAATCGTCCGGCTACCCACTTGAGAAAAGTAAGTATTATGTAAAACTTTGGCTGCTACGGTTGCGACTAATGCCAGGCGTTCAAAGGTAAACTCCTCACCTATCACACCCCTCCAGCCATCTGTACCAAACTTGATTGGATTAGTTACAACTGGCATAAAAATATCCTAAATTTCTAAATGAGGATTTTAGCATTTATCTGGGTAATTGATAATTGTCAATTGTCAATTGTCAATTGTCCATTGTTTATTCCCCTTTTAACAGAGAAATTGCCATTGGTAAAATCCGATGCTCTTGAACTTGAATTCTGGCTTGTAGTGTTTCCGATGTATCATCTGGGAGGACAGGAACAGCCGCTTGGATTAAAATTTCCCCGCTGTCAACTTCTAAAGAAACCAGATGTACAGTACAACCAGTGATTTTGACTTTAGCAGCTAAAGCCTGTTCTACAGCTTGTACTCCTTTAAAACTTGGTAATAAACTGGGATGGATATTAATCATGCGATTAGGAAAAGCGTCAATTAACACTTGTGTTACTAATCGCATCCATCCCGCCATAATCACAAATTCTACATCATACTGCTGTAATGTTTGGACAACTTTACTATCAAATTTTTGACGATTTTTATAGTCACGATGATTTAAAAGTACAGCTTCTACTCCCCAATTTTTAGCCCTAACTGCTACCTTCGCTTCAGGATTATTGTAAATGAGAACTTGAATTTGAGCGTTAATTTTACCTTCAGCAATAGCTTGGGCAATCACTTCAAAATTACTACCATTTCCAGAAGCCATAATTGCCAGTTTCAAAGGCTGATTAGATAAAACTTGGTAATTATAAATATTAGGATAAATGAGACTAGGGGTAGTATGTATTGGGGAATCGTGAATCATAGACAAGGATTATTTTAACAAAATTGAATCTATTGGACATTTTTCTAATTTTTCTGATCAATTAATCAACTAATCATTTAAATCAAACAAATCATAGTTCAGACGTTATTTAAAATTCTCGTCGTAAGAAAATAAGAATGGCGATCGCTAACAACATAAAACTGTAAACTAAACTATAACCTGCATTAGTAATTAATGTAATTGTGTCAGGTAATGCCTGTAAACCGTAAACGGCATCATTTTTTAAATCTAATCTGGATATAGGCTAGATATTTTGACAATTTGGGGCGGGCCAAGTGCTGATTCTCAAGGATATTACTGGAAAAAATCTTGTCTGATTCAACCATCCATCTCAGACAAAAAAACAGATAATAAAAATGCAGTTGCTCGCATTTCGTGCGATCGCACGAGTAAATTTATTATCGGTTCTCCACCACCACAACAATAAGGAAAGAATTAAGAAATATCATGAATGTAATTAGAACTGTTGTTATGGCCAAAAATGTATTTCAGGAAGTGATCCGCGATCGCATCCTATACATTATCGGTTTTTATGCAATCATTCTCGCTATTGCCTTTCGTGCCATTCCCGAATTTGCTGGTATCACTTCTGATAAAATATTTTTAGACTTTGGTTTGGCAAGCATGAACGTTATTGGTCTGATTGTAGCTATATTTATCGGTACGGGATTGGTTAATAAAGAAATTGAAAAACGGACTATTTTAGTATTAATTGCTAAACCCATTAGCCGGAGTGAATTTATTGCTAGTAAATATTTAGGATTATCAGCAGTTTTAGCTGTCCTAATTACCACAATGACCATCATTTATTTAGGATTTTTGCAATTTAGCAAAGCATCATATCCATTTACCAGCATTTTTCTGGCGGTGTTGTTCATATTTTTTCAACTATGTTTAATTACTGCCGTAGCCATTACTTTAGGGGTTTTTACCAGTTCTCTCATCGCTACAGCATTAACATTTGCAGTGTATTTAATGGGGAATGTTACTCAAGATTTAGTGGCATTAGGCAAATTAAGTAATAATCCTGGCATGGAACGGATTACCCAAAGTTTATATCTGATATTACCAGATTTATCCAGATTAGATTTAAAAAATGATGCCGTTTACGGTTTACAGGCATTACCTGACACA
>JANMGZ010000744.1:0-2569 GCA_031374905.1 Dolichospermum sp. OTE_70_metabat_362_sub | reverse complement strand
CTCCCTTATATAGGGCGAGGGTTAGGGCGGGGTAAAAGAATATTTTATACATCAGTCATTACGAATTAATGCCCAATTATCGGCGCACTTAAAGAAACATTTTGGACTGTTTTGTTTACTGCCAAAGTTGGGACAGAATCACGCAATCTTGCTGTCAACTGTACAGTTGTAGCGTCATACATTTGCGTTAATAACTTAGGATAGAAACCAATGCCAATAATGGGTATTAACAAACAAGCAATGATAAAAACTTCACGAGGTTCAGCATCTATCAAATTTTGGTGAGAAACTAACTCTTCATTTTCTTGTCCGTAGAAAATTTCGCGCAGCATTGAAAGTAAATAAATCGGTGTTAAAATCACACCAACAGCCATCAAGAAAATGACAATTACTTTGAACGTTGGGTTATAAGCATCACTGGTTGCAAAGCCTACAAATACCATTAATTCCGCCACAAAACCGCTCATTCCTGGTAATGCTAAAGATGCCATAGAACAAGTTGTAAACATGGCGAATATCTTCTGCATTTTTTTACCCACACCACCCATTTCATCTAACATGAGGGTATGTGTGCGGTCATAAGTTGCACCGACTAAAAAGAATAAACTTGCCCCAATTAAGCCGTGAGAAACCATTTGTAAAACTGCCCCACTTAAACCCAAATCGGTGAAAGAGGCAATCCCAATCAGAACAAATCCCATGTGGGAAATTGAAGAATAGGCAATTTTTCGTTTTAAGTTCCTCTGGGCAAAGGACGTTAAGGCAGCGTAGATGATATTTACTACCCCCAAAACTACTAATGCAGGGGCAACATAAGCGTGGGCATCGGGTAGCATTTGGGCATTCATGCGAATTAAGGCATAACCACCCATTTTTAACAAAATACCTGCTAGTAACATATGCACGGGGGCTGTAGCCTCACCGTGGGCATCTGGTAGCCAGGTATGGAGGGGAATGATCGGTAATTTAACAGCGTAGGCAATTAGGAAGCCAGCGTAGAGTAAAAGTTGTAAATTCAGGGCGTAATCTTTCAATGCGAGCGATCGCATATCGAAAGTCACAGTATCGCCATAAAATCCCATTGTCAAGGAAGACAGCAAAATAAACAGCGAACCGCCCGCAGTGTATAAAATAAATTTAGTCGCTGCATATTGACGCTTTTTGCCTCCCCAAATTGACAACAGGAAGTATATCGGCACAAGTTCCAGTTCCCACACTAGGAAAAATAACAGCATATCCTGGACAGCAAAAACCGCAATTTGACCGCCATACATGGCCAAAATGAAGAAATAAAATAATTTCGGCTTCAGCGTTACAGGCCAAGCTGCTAATATCGCCAAAGTGGTAATAAAACCAGTTAAGAGAACCAGAGGCATGGACAAGCCATCAACCCCTAAAGACCAATTTAAACCCAACTGTGGAACCCAAGGATAACTCTCTACCAGTTGCAAATCGGGATTAGAGAAATCGTATCCAGTATAAAAAGCACAGACAATTAGAACAAAATCTATCAACCCAACGATGAGGGAATACCAGCGGACGGTTTTGCCGTCTTTATCGGGGATGATAGGAAGCAGCAGTGATGCAGCTATGGGGAATAAAATAATTGTCGTTAGCCACGGAAAATTAGCTATATTCAACATAATCAATCTGCAATTAAAATTACGTTTGACAAAAATTCATTATCTAATGACTTCTGAATTAAGTTAAATAAACGATTACAGCTACAAGATTAACGTAAATGCTCAAACCAATTGCAAAATAAGTTAATTTTATATATTTAAGTGCTTAATATCATGTTATTAAAGTCTAAGCTACTGACTATAGAGTTAGCTGTGGGAATAACAAGATTTTGTGAGATTGGGCAAAAAATGTACTTTTTATTACACCAACCACAGGCGGCACCAAAATATTTTTCCAGATTATTCAGTAAAAACGCATAAAATTTTCCAAAAAACTATCTTCTAAAAATATCCTCAGAAGATTTGCATTCAATTATTTGGGGCTGATTTTACCTGAGTTCGATGTCAGAAAATCAGCTAAAAATACTTAGGTTATTAAAGTAACCCACTGCCGTTTTAGAGTTTCCCCAAGAGTCGGAACTGACGTACAATACTGGAATTGACTAATATTAAGCCACGCCAAGTTAAAAACAGTATCTTATGCCAGCATTTTTATTAGAAGTCGGTACAGAAGAACTACCCGCAGGTTTTTTGAGTGATGCTATTGTACAATGGCGATCGCGCATTCCCAAAAGTCTAGAAACTCACAATCTCCCCAACGCTGTTGTCGAAGTCTATGGAACACCGCGACGGTTAGCGGTTCTCATTACCGGTTTACCTTCCCAGCAAGCAGACAGAGAAGAAGAAATCAAAGGACCCCCCGCACAAGCAGCTTTTAAAGATGGACAACCCACTAAAGCCGCCATTGGTTTTGCGAATAAGCAAGGTGTAGATATTTCCGCTTTAGAAATTCGTCCCACAGACAAAGGAGATTTCGTCTTTGTTAACAAAAAAATTCCCGGTCGTCCCATAGCCGATATTTTAACCGAACTTGTCCCCCAATGGGT
>JANMGZ010000702.1:0-2402 GCA_031374905.1 Dolichospermum sp. OTE_70_metabat_362_sub | reverse complement strand
AATTTATTTCTCTTTGACGGTGAACAAGTTAAAGAACTTGCAGAACAGGAAATACCACCCCCGATAGTTGTTGATGCGATTAACGGACTTTTGGGTTTAGAATTAGCTGATAAATTAGCAATTGATTTAGAGATTTTAGTAAATCGCAAAAAACGAGAATTTGCAGATACTAAAGATTTAGCTAAATTAGAAGAAATTGAAACCCGAATTCATGAAAAACAGCAAGAATACGAAAACAATCAAATAAAACTCACAAATCTGAATATGGAAGTTGAAGAATTAGGGAAAATTCATGAAGAAGCTTTAGATAGATTTGTGAATGAAGGTGGTAAAATTGCCGCTGAACGTAGTCAATTAGAACAACAAAGGGAAGAGAAAATCAAAGTTGCTAATAATGTCCGTGAATCTTTATGTGAATTAGCTGCTGATGTTTTACCTTTAGCCTTAATTAGTCCTTTATTATCTCAAGTCCAAAGACAGGGAGAAAAAGAACTGAAAACTCAACAAATCCAATTATCTAAAGATGTCTTAATTGCTAGAGATGAAAGATTATTAAATTGGCTACAACAATTAAATCTAGAAACTAATAAAGTTACTAATATTCAATCTTTTTTAGCTGAAGATATCAATAACTTATATACCAATAACTTATCAACAGAAAATACTTGGTTAAATGGAGATGAAGAAAGTTTAAGTTTACTTGACAATATAACTTATCGGTTACAAGTTTCCCAAAATACCGCCCAAAAGCAATTAGACGAATTAACTAATTATGAAGAAGAAATACTAACTTTAGAAAGACAAGTCCAAACGGCGGCTGCACCGGAAGAATATACAAAACTCCAAAAAGCAGTAAAACAAGCACAAACTGAATTTAATAAACTTAAATCTCAGTCAGATATAATGACTCAAAAACTGATAGAATTAGATACAGAAACTAAAAAATTAAGACAAGAACTAAATGAATATACAGTAGACAATCTCAAATATCAAAATAGTGAACATATTATTGATTCTGCGTTAAAAGTTCAACAAACATTAAAAGTATTTCGAGAAAGATTAACCCTGAAAAAACTGAATAAATTAGAAGAAGAAGTAAAAAACTGTTTTCTATATTTATTACATAAATCAGATTTAGTACATCGCATTGCTATTGATAGTAAAACCTTCAGCTTATCATTATATGATTTAAACGGGAAACCAGTCCCCAAACATCGGCTTTCCGCCGGAGAAAAACAACTATTAGCGATCGCATTTTTATGGGGACTAGCTAAAGTATCAGGAAGACGCTTACCCGTCGCCATAGACACCCCACTAGGAAGACTAGACTCCTCCCACCGTAACAACCTAGTAGAAAGATATTTTCCCTCAGCCAGCCATCAAGTAATCCTCCTTTCCACCGACACCGAAATAGGAAAAAAAGAATATCAAAACCTTCAAGAAACCGAAGCCATAGCCCGCGAATACCTACTCCAATACAACTCCAACAAAAGAGAAACCACAATCAAACCCGGTTATTTTTGGTAAAATATTATTTAGTATTTCACAGAGTTAAATATGACAATTCCCTTATTACCAACCTTACATAATTTACCTGCTACCTTACCCTTAGAAGGTGCTATCAGAATTGAGTTACAAGAAGGAACACCTATCTTTCGTGCTTCTAGTAATGTTCAGAATCGCATTGAAACATTACTCTTGCAACAACAAAATTCTCAACTCATACCAGAAGAAGAACAAGAATTAGATAGTTATGAAGAAATAGATGATTATCTCAGTTTCCTAAATCGCATAGTCCGTAATTTTGCTCACAATCAAAATAACCGAATTTTATAATTGAAAAACTCAAAATCCTCACCTCTTCCTCTGTGCGCCTCTGCGCCTCTGCGTGAAATAAAATCATAATTCTTACAAAATCATGGAATCACCAATAGAAAGAATCAAACTCTCCCAAACAGCCAAAGAACAACTACTCAAACTCAAACGCAGCACAAAAATAGAACAATGGAACATATTATGCCGGTGGGCGTTTTGTCGTTCCCTCGCGGAAGCTGCTGCACCTTCCCCTGTACCAATTCCCCAAGATAGCAACGTCGAAATGACATGGCGGGTTTTTGGGGGAGAAATGTCCGATATTTTGCTTTTAGCCCTCAAACAACGCTGCTACAACGACGGATTAGATACCGATAGAGAAACCCTAATTACGCAATTTCGCTTACATTTACATCGAGGTATTGGCTATCTAGCAGGAGATCAAAATATTAAGAAAATTGAAGATTTAATGGAACTTGCCACAAAAAAAGTAAAATCCTGATTTTGCGCTCTATAGCCAATATAGCAAAATAAATCTTATGAAAGAAATTCAAGCACTCCGACAGGCATTTCAAAGCCAGAAAATGGGT
>JANMGZ010000700.1:0-1687 GCA_031374905.1 Dolichospermum sp. OTE_70_metabat_362_sub | reverse complement strand
GGTTCGCGTAAATGGACAATAACAATAGTTTCTGCGGGGATTGCAGTTGGTTATTTAATGGCACATTTCATTAACAAAGATTGGCCTATCCCTCTCGCAATTGCCGTCACCATGTTCGCTGCTTACTTTGCTCAAGCTGGTTGTGGTGCAACTTACGGAATAGTCCCCTTAATCAAAAAAGAAGCAACCGGACAAATAGCCGGAAATGTCGGGGCTTACGGTAACTTTGGCGGCGTAGTTTATCTGACAATATACAGCTTAACCGACCCATCAACCCTATTTGCAACAATGGGAATAGCTGCCATGATTTGCGCCTTCATGTGTGGATTCTTCCTCAAAGAACCGAAAGATTCATTTGCATCAGATAATGAAATTGAAGCCGAAATAATCAATCATCAACCGATTTTAATAGCAGAAGAATAAATATCTCACGCAGAGGCGCAAAGGCGCAAAGGTAAGAAGATAAAAACCAGAAATTAAAAATATTTCTCCTCTTATAAAATTATCTCTGTGTCCTCTGTGCCTCTGTGGTTCGTTTATCATAATTTTGCGCCTGTGCGCGAAATAACTTTTTAAACCTGCAAATACCATGAATGAATTCACAAAAACACTTTGTCCTTATTGCGGTGTTGGTTGCGGTTTAGAAGTTTCTCCACCAGCCCAACATGGAAAAGCCACAAATAGAGATAGTGAAGGAACTCCAATTTGGCGAGTTAGGGGTGATAAATCCCATCCTTCCAGTCAAGGAATGGTATGTGTTAAAGGTGCAACAATTGCTGAATCTTTAGATAAAGGTAGATTGCATCATCCAATGGTACGCGATTCTTTAAATGAAGAATTTCGGCGAGTAAGTTGGAATGAAGCCTTTGATCTTATTACCCAACGTATTCAAACGTTGCGATTAAATCAAGCAACAGATTCTATCTGTATGTATGGTTCTGGACAATTTCAAACTGAAGATTATTATATTGCTCAAAAGTTACTCAAAGGTTGTTTAGGAACTAATAATTTTGATGCTAATTCCCGGTTGTGTATGTCTAGTGCGGTATCTGGGTACATTCAAAGTTTTGGTGCTGATGGGCCTCCTTGCTGTTACGATGATTTAGAATTAACTGATTGTGCTTTTTTAATTGGGACAAATACAGCAGAATGTCATCCAATTATTTTTAATCGGTTAGCAAAATATCATAAAAAAAATCGCCATGTTAAAATGGTTGTGGTTGATCCTCGTCGCACTCCAACAGCCGAAGCAGCAGATTTACATTTAGCTATTCGTCCAGGGACAGATATTGATTTGTTAAATGGTATTGCCCATTTATTAATGAAATGGAATTATATAGATATAGCTTTTATAGATGATTGTACTAGCAATTTTCCAGCTTATGCTGAGGTAATTCGGCATTATTCACCAGAAATTGTAGCGAGTCGTTGTGGTATTAGTATTGAAGATTTAGAAACCGCTGCTAAATATTGGGGAAAATCAAAATCTGTACTTTCTTTATGGTCAATGGGTGTTAATCAATCTTCTGAAGGTACGGCTAAAGTCAGAACTATTATTAATTTACATTTAATGACGGGACAAATTGGTAAACCTGGTGCCGGTCCCTTTTCTCTGACAGGTCAACCTAATGCTATGGGAGGCAGAGAAGCGGGAGGTTTATCCCATTTATTACCGGGTTATCGGTTG
>JANMGZ010000453.1:0-2900 GCA_031374905.1 Dolichospermum sp. OTE_70_metabat_362_sub | reverse complement strand
CGGATTTCTTGTTAACAGAGTTCATTTCATGTATTGGTCTATACAGGTGCCCGCTATTTTGTTGTTAACCAGTATTTTGTGTTAACCCGTTATCACAAATACTGGCTAAAAACAAGAACAGTTAACCAATTTATTGTCAGAAAGGTTTCACTGTCACAAGTCGTATCATATGTAGCAATTCGCATTAATCAGTGGCCAAACTATAATTCTTAGTCAAATCAGTTTGCAAAATCTTCCTAAATTAAATGCAGATTCCAAATTGATATTATTATTGACTTTTCACAATTCAATCCTTAAGATTTTACGCTTGCATTGTATGGTTAAAATATCTTAAAGCCACACGTTTCTCCGTCAGCTTCAGTCCAAGTCGTGATTCGCCATTAAAATTTCAGATCAAATCCATTATAATTTTTGATACAATTTGCAAGAGCTCTGGGTAATTGGTACAATTTAAAAAAAAATATTGATTAGTTGACAGTTCAATTTAAGATTAATATGACATCCTGATAATAAAATTGCAGTTTAATATACGGGAGATTCTTCGAAACTAACTCTATTATTTTAAATCGTACAAAATCATGCTTTTTGAGAGTGGCACTGGTGATATCTCATTAATTACAAAAAAATGGGCAGTAAACATGATTGCTTGATTGATTGCGATTGCGATTGGAGACTCTTGTCTCATTGGCGTGCCTAATGGTTATTTTACAGCAACGGAGAGTGATTTAGAAGGAGAAGAAGGAGAAGAAGAAGAAGAATTACTATCTGACAGCGAGGAAGAGAATGGAGAGAACAATGAAGAGGATGAAGAATTGATGGACCAATAAATTAAACCAATTGTATAGTTTTCTTTTGTTGACCAGGTTTTGTTGGATCATCACCAGATGATGAAATTATGAACCACTAAATTAGCAAATATTTTTATTTTGTTGGATGATAGAGTTCATTAAGAAACGATGATGTATTAAATGTATTATTTCCTGTAATATCAAGCTATACTAGTTTACTAGTATAGCTTGATAACCAAATTTTGAGCATGTAGTTTGTTGGGATTTATACGGACCACGTTTGCACAATTTGTACGCCTACGGTACACATTTTATGATGTTTATCTTGAAATATCGGGTTTCTTTCCATTTGATTCACTGAACAATAAGTCGTTCATTTCGTGCGAATCTGTTGTTGTCCGGAGGCATTAAACGTTTTTGCCTCGCCTTAAAGTAGCATTACAAATTCAGATACCTTGCTTTGGTTTTTTTACCGTGGTCGCTCTAAAAAGGCCTCGTGTTGCTTGCTTTGGAATACCGTGGACCGTGGTCACGAGAAGATGCTTGTTAAATCGCTTTAAAATTGTCTATTTATTGCTGTGCTGTGGTAGGATCCTATCATAAGCTAAAAATGTGAAATATAGATTACCGGTACTAATAATTTCCTATCATAGCTGATTTTTATTGAAAAATCAAAATGCATGAAATAGGACTACTGAAACTTACCCGAAAGCCAACTCCTAAACCTAGAGCTAACGCGGTTGCGGAGCGATATCATTGAGTTAAATCAGGGGTTCTCAAACTTTTTACTACCTATACTGTGTTAATAGAGCAGTGGGGTCCCAACTTTTTTACCTTTTTTATGGAAAGGGTAAAAAAAATGTTTTACATAGTTGAAGCTCGGCGGGTATTTGTCTCGTCGCAACTTCCCAACTTTGGAGCTCGCGAGCGGGTTTTTACCCACATGTAACGCGTTGAGAACCGCTGAGTTAAATGATGTCCTCAGATATCATTTAACTGAGGGTTGCTCCACTGTCGAGGAGCTGAAGATTGTCCCTTCCAAGATTGTGGAACTATTTTAACATATCAGCACTACGAACAACACTTACAAGATTCCGCTTATAGAGCGATCATTCTAGTCACAGGTAAATAATTTCTGATCGACATTAAACACTGAAAAATAATAAGAAGAACACATTTTCATTTGTGTAATTTAAATTATGAAAATAATAAATAATATATTAAATATTTTATTTGCCTAATATTTATCAGCATTTTTTCCCCACAAAAATCACTTTTGTTTTCTTTCTCCATCCGTCTGTCTGTTTGTGTGTCTGCCTCTGTCTGTCTGCCTCTGTCTGTGTCCCAATTTCTAAAAACTTGTAGCTTGTCTCCAAAATTTAATTTCAGGGCCGACTTCACCTGACCTCGACTCCTCGGATCACCGGATTGCGTCTAGGATTAGGCTATCCGGATCCGGATCACTTTCATGTTTACAGGAGCAATATGCTACATAGAACCACCAAAATTAGTGTGTGGACTCTTAGTCCCTAGAGATGAATGATACTTGAGTATTGTTGACCCTCAGTTTCTGGATCTGATCCAGGATCAGCCGAAACCGATATCTAAACAATGTTTTGGTTTACCGGTACTGCAGAAATAAAAAATAAAAAATTGTTGGCAATTTGGTCTACCTCAATAAAAAAAGAGACCAACATAAACTTGCCTGACCAATTCAAACGGTAAGGCGGGGTGTGTGTAGAAAGTTAGTCAAAAATCGCTGAGTTCAACCAAGAGATCGAAATCAGTTTAAAATCAGCTTTAGTTTCTCCTTAACTATTTGAAACATGGTTTCAAAAATTACTGCAGTTTAATTTCTGGATTCTATATCCGTTTCTATTTGAGTTTCACTTAACTTATTTGATTTGAATCAGTTCTGACTATTTCAGTTTTTAGTTTAAGCTTCAGTTAACTGGAATTAACTAAACTAATTTTGACGGAACCAAGGGAAGTGGTGGTTGGTTTACAACTCATGATCCGACAAAAAGAATAAAACTAGCTGTACATTTATGTGATCTTTCTTCTTTGTTATAACAATGGGTTGCTGCTGCTGGGAGATATTTTCAGCAAGGA
>JANMGZ010000622.1:0-1904 GCA_031374905.1 Dolichospermum sp. OTE_70_metabat_362_sub | reverse complement strand
TATTGATGCAATATGGTTCAGTAGATATGTTTCAACAGGAAAGCAAGGAACGTAATCTCAAAAAAGAATTATTCAACAGCCTTATTTCTTCAACTGCATACACACTCGTAATCGTACTTTTAATTCAATTGAAGATTATTGATACTCCCATTTTCTTTACTAAGGGGTGATTGATAAAATTATTTCCCACATTTCTCAGAAGTTAATTTTGACTAGCTGTAATTAAATCCTGAATATTCCAAAGTTGCAAATTATCTTTACCCATAATTAGCGGTAGCTTTCCATTCCATTTTTCTATGGCTTGTCTTTGGAGTAATTCGGGTGTGAGAATGTTTCTGAGTAAGCTTTGAGCTTCTGCTTCTCCTTTGGCTAAATTAACTTTAACTTCTGCTTGTTTTACTGCTTTCAAGGCAATAAATTCAGCTTGCTTTGCTTCCTGTGCTGCAATTTGTTTTAATTCTACTGCGGCTATGAATTGGTCAGAAAAGCGAATATCAACTAAGGAAATATCATCAACTTCTATATTATAATTCCCCAATCTTGCAGTTAGTGATTGATCTAACTCTCTTTTAACATTTCCGCGTTTTGTAATTACTTCTTCAGCAGTATATTGAGCAAAAACTGCTTTTAATACTTCTGCAATGGCTGGATTTATAATAGATTCAATAACCTGATTTTCATCACCAATTTGTTGAAATATTCTATTAACTTTATCTGGTGAAAAATGCCAATTAACAGCTACATCTGTAAAAACATTTTGGAGGTCTTTAGAAGCAGCTTCAGATGATATTTCCTGCTTTTGAATTCTGATACTTAATTTTTTGACTGTATTAACAACAGGGATAATTAAGTGAATACCCTCTCCTAATATCTGTGTTTGGACTTGACCAAATTTCATTAATACACCACGTTCACCAGCATTAACTATTACACAGGGTGTGAGCAAAATGGTGAGCAAACATAGTAAAGCAGTCAATTTACCAGCATAATTGAAATTATTATGTTTTTTCATTCCTTTTCCGCCAAAACCTCTATTTTTTGGCAATTGTACCAAAGTTATGACTCTAATAATCGTGTTTTTGGCAAAAAAAATGCTTATTGTGGGCAAGCGATCGCTAATTGAGTAGGTGTGAGATAATATTTTATTAGTAAAAGTCAATAACTTCTACTTTTATTGCCACCACCTTATCCATTTCATGGTTGTCAACTTGAGTTAATGATTAGCAAGAAATAAAACTATGGATATTATCGAAATCATTAAATCTGATTATCAAAGATTTCCTCTAAATCAAACTTACAGCATTTATGCAAATGATGTTTATTTTCAAGATGCTGTTTTCAAATTTCGAGGGATTGAACTTTATAAATGGATGATTAAATTCATTCAAACTGTTTTTCTCAACCTCAAACTAGATTTACATCAAATCCAATCTCAGGAAGAAATTATTAAAACTGAATGGACAATGAGTTGGAATTCTCCCCTACCCTGGAAACCTCGCATTTCCGTTTCTGGTTGGAGTGAATTACGCTTGAATGCTGAGGGTTTAATTGTCTCCCACATTGATTATTGGCACTGTTCCCGTTTAGATGTGATCAAGCAGCATTTCTTTTCTGGGAAAAAACCATCATAATGTAAATAAATGTAAACAAACTTCAGGCAGTAAGGAATTATTGATGCGAGTAATTTTAATGACAGGGAAAGGTGGCGTGGGTAAAACCTCCGTGGCCGCAGCCACTGGACTCCGTTGTGCAGAATTAGGCTATCGGACATTGGTTTTAAGTACAGACCCCGCCCACTCCCTTGCAGATAGCTTTGACGTGGAATTAGGCCATGATGCCCGTCTAGTTCGTCCTAATTTGTGGGGTGCAGAATTAGATGCACTGCAAGAATTAGAAGGTAATTG
>JANMGZ010000609.1:0-2812 GCA_031374905.1 Dolichospermum sp. OTE_70_metabat_362_sub | reverse complement strand
TGGTGGTAGAACAGCAATTATTGAAGCTAATGACCAAGACATCGAAAACCGCACTCAACATTGGCGGGTAGATTTGCCTGTTAATGCGCCTGAATTAATCCAAAAGCTGCGCCAAAAGGAAGTCAGTTTTGATGCCCATCCGATGCGAAACGATGGAGCAATCTGGGGACTTTTGGGTAATTTAGTTTTCCCAGTTTTATTGATCACTGGCTTATTCTTTTTGTTCCGTCGTTCTAATAATCTTCCCGGTGGTCCTGGACAAGCGATGAATTTCGGCAAATCCCGCGCTCGCTTTCAAATGGACGCAAAAACTGGGGTGAAGTTTGACGATGTAGCTGGAATCGAAGAAGCCAAAGAGGAATTACAAGAAGTTGTTACTTTCCTGAAACAACCTGAGAAATTTACTGCTGTGGGCGCTCGGATTCCCAAGGGTGTGCTATTGGTTGGACCGCCCGGAACTGGGAAAACTTTACTCGCAAAAGCGATCGCTGGTGAAGCTGGAGTGCCTTTCTTCAGTATTTCCGGTTCAGAATTTGAGAAATGTTTGTGGGTGTGGGTGCTTCCCGTGTCCGTGACTTGTTTAAGAAAGCGAAAGATAACGCTCCCTGTATCATTTTTATTGATGAAATTGACGCTGTGGGTCGTCAACGGGGTGCTGGTATTGGTGGGGGGAATGATGAACGGGAACAAACCCTCAACCAATTATTAACAGAAATGGATGGTTTTGAAGGCAATACTGGCATTATTATTATTGCTGCTACTAACCGTCCTGATGTCTTAGATGCAGCTTTGTTACGTCCCGGTCGTTTTGATAGACAAGTACAGGTAGATGCACCAGACATTAAAGGACGTTTGGAAGTATTACAAGTTCATGCTAGAAATAAGAAATTAGATCCTAGCGTATCCTTAGAAGCGATCGCACGCCGCACTCCTGGTTTTAGTGGTGCAGATTTAGCTAACCTCCTCAATGAAGCTGCGATTCTCACAGCCAGAAGACGCAAAGAAGGCATCACTTTATTAGAAATTGATGATGCTGTAGACCGGGTAGTTGCCGGTATGGAAGGGACTCCTCTGGTAGACAGCAAAAGTAAGCGGTTGATTGCTTACCATGAAATCGGACACGCTTTGGTAGGAACTTTACTCAAAGACCATGACCCTGTACAAAAAGTAACTCTAATTCCTCGAGGACAAGCACAGGGTTTAACCTGGTTTATGCCTAATGAAGAACAAGGTTTAATTAGTCGTTCTCAGTTAAAAGCTAGAATTACCGGTGCTTTGGGTGGTCGTGCGGCTGAAGAAGTAATTTTTGGACGTGCAGAAGTCACAACCGGTGCGGGTGGAGACTTACAGCAGTTGTCAGGAATGGCACGACAAATGGTAACTCGATTTGGAATGTCTGATTTAGGGCCTTTATCACTGGAAAGCCAACAGGGTGAAGTGTTCCTCGGTCGTGACTGGACAACCCGTTCTGAGTATTCTGAAGCGATCGCTTGTCGCATTGATGCTCAAGTGAGAATGATTGTGGAAGAATGCTATACAAACGCTAAAAAGATCATGCGTGATCATCGTAGTCTCGCAGATCGTTTAGTTGATTTGCTAATTGAAAAAGAAACCATTAATGGTGACGAACTCCGGCAAATTGTAGCTGAATATGCTGAAGTACCTGATAAATCTCAGTTTGTCCCAATGCTGTAAGGTTTTTAGTTTAGATGTGAAATTGATAGGGATGATAAAAATCATCCCTATTTTTTTAAGAAATTTACTCTACTTAACTTAATTGATTGCGAAATTTACTAACACTAATACTCAATAACACAACAGCACATCTAAACCAACTCCTTTGAGTAAAATACCCCCCACAATGGTGATGTAATGACGAAGAGGATTTAGTAAAGATAGAACTTGAAAAAAAGGAGGCATAGCTTCAATAGGCGAAATTGCCCCGGATGTTTGCACAATTGGTAAATTAATAAAGAAAGATGTAAGTAATACTTGTTGTTGAGAACGGCAAACAGTCGCCAACATAATTCCTAAACTAATTCCCACAAATACATACATACTTGATAGAGAAATAAACAGTAGAAAACTTCCACGAAATGGTAAATTAAATACCACAGTTCCCAATGTTAAAGCTAACATCACATCTCCCATTAGCAAGACTATCAACAACACAATTAATTGTTTATTTCGTAAAATTTGATTAATTTCTTTTCTTACTAATGCCCAAAATGGATTATCAAATAATTGAAGAATAAATTTCATAAAATGTCCTTACCTTTATCTTGCGGTTTCCCCTTCTTTTTTGGCCATTCCCATTTAAGTAGGACTTTGTTTAAATCAACAAGATAATCATCATGAAGATTTTTGGAGTTAAGTTTTTAATTTTATGTCTGTTTTTATACTTATTGTTTGTAAACCTTCAGCTAATTGTCCAACTTTGAGTTTTGCATATTCAGGGATTATTCTTGAGAATTGGGATTTTTCTCGGTCATAATCCTAATTTTACTCCTAAAGGTAAAATAGAGTAATGCCCACATTTATTAATATGGAATAAACAATACGACAAATAGCGGTCACTGAGCTTGTCGAAGTGTTGGTTCTGATACGGCATTTCTTTTTCCATCAAGAGATAATAATTAAATCTTCAATCTTCAATCAATCTTGATTACCATTTGAGACAAAATTAACAATTAGTTTCATAACTAATGACAAATAACTGATGACTAATGACTAATTAGGTCTTGTTCTCATGTCAAATATTTACAATACCCAAGAGTTAATTCAGATATTGGCAACCGAACGCCAAGCTTGC
>JANMGZ010000578.1:0-1872 GCA_031374905.1 Dolichospermum sp. OTE_70_metabat_362_sub | reverse complement strand
CCCCCAAGTATCGCACCCCCTCCACTTCCCAACACCCTTTTTTAAACGAACTACTCCAGACACAAAGAACACAAAGGAAAGCGATTATTCATCTTTATTAAGCTGGTACGTCTGACTCCCTCTGCGGTAAAATACCCTTAGTTCAAGGAATTGGCTATGAAAATAAAAGCAATTATTTGGGAAGAAGACGGTGTATGGTGTGGTTCTGTACCAGCTTTACCAGGATGTCATACCTGGGGTGAAAGTTACGAACATTTGTTAGAAATGTTGAAAGATGCTGTTCAAAGTTGGTTAGAAGTTGCTAGTCAACAAGAATTGGATTAAATTTTATATAGTTAATGATGATGGAATTGGTATTTTACCAAGGAGAAAACTATGACAGATCAATCTATGATATTAACTAATAATTTTTATGCAGAAGATTATAATCTATGGATTGAAAAAACCGCTTCTTTATTAAAGAATAAGCAGTTTTTAGAATTAGAATTAGAAAATTTAATTGAAGAAATCGAAAGTATGGGAAGAAGTGAAAAAAATGCTTTAAAAAGTAATTTACGAGTTTTAATTATGCACTTGCTTAAATACAAGTTTCAACCTCAAAACAGGTCAAATAGTTGGTTGTATACAATATATGAACATCGTCAAAGATTACAAGAAACGTTTTTAGATAGTCCTAGTTTAAAAGGCTATTATCTAGAAGTTTTGGATAATTGTTATCAACACGCTCGTAAAGAAGCATCTATTGAAACTGGACTTCCTTTATCTATTTTTCCTCAAGATAATCCTTTTTCCTCTGATGAAATTTTAGATGCTGATTTTTTTCCAGTTTAATTATATTTGTTGTTCTGTGCGATCACCTACAATAACCTACGCGATCGCACTCAACTTCCCAAACAGCGATTCCTAGGTCGCGCTATCTCTTCGAGACGCTACCGCGAACGCTATCGCATCCTTTCAACCCCCCAAACAGCGATTCCTTCGGTGTTTAAATCTGATATACTTCTAATAGATCAAGTTAATCATAAGTTTTACTTGATATTAATTAACTAGAATCTAAGAATATGAAACAATATAAAACTATACAGCTACAATTGAAACCAGAAATAGAAGCTCGTCTGATTACCCAAGCTACTAAACAAGGTTTATCAATTGAATCTTATCTTGAATCTTTGATTGAAGATAGTTTGAAAAATCAAGAGGGAAAATCTTTTTCTCAAGTAACAACTGAGGAAGATTGGGAAACAGCACTTATGAATTTAATCAATAGTCCTGCTTTTGCTGTAGCACCACCACTTTCAGATGCAGCTATTAGTCGAGATAGTATTTATACCAGAGAAAATGAAATGTTATGAAATATCTGGTAGATACTAATATTTTACTGCGTTTGGTACAAAAAAATACTCCCATGCACCTTGATACTCAAAGGGCAATTTTAACGCTCAAAAAGCAAGGTGATTTTTTATGTATTATTCCCCAAAATATAATTGAATTTTGGGCTGTTGCTACAAGACCTCTTGATAAAAATGGGTTAGGTTTATCTATCACTGAATCTGAAGAAGAAAGCGAAAAACTTAAAAAGATATTTATAAAGATATTTATATTGGAGTTAGATACACCACAAATTTTCACTGAGTGGGAATCTCTGGTTATTAAATATCAAGTGATGGGAAAACAGGTACATGATGCTCGTTTAGCTGCGGCTATGGTAGCTCATAATATTACACATTTATTGACATTTAATGTTGAAGATTTTAAACGGTTTTCGGATATTGTAGTTGTTGATCCACGTAGTATTGTTTAATCATAGCGATTCCTACGGAGTGCTTACGCTATCGCACCCCCTCCAACTTCCCAACATCTTTTTTATCTCAT
>JANMGZ010000568.1:0-1852 GCA_031374905.1 Dolichospermum sp. OTE_70_metabat_362_sub | reverse complement strand
TGGAGGCTTTCCCAACTATTATTTCATAGTTATGGACTTACGGCAAAAATGCCTTCTTTGGGTAATACAGTATACTTGCGTTCTGCGCCTAGTGCGGGAGGATCATATCCGGCTGAGGTATATTTAGTTTCTCGCGGTACGCCATTATTACCACCGGGACTTTATAGCTATCAATGTCGAACTCATTCTTTAATGCACTTTTGGGAAAGCGATGTTTGGCAAAGTTTACAAGCTGCTTGTTTTTGGCATTCTTCCCTAGAAAGTACCCAATTAGCTGTTATTACCACTGCGGTTTTCTATCGTTCTGCTTGGCGTTATGAAGACAGGGCTTATCGGCGAATTTTTCTCGACACTGGGCATCTTTTAAGTAATATTCAGTTAGCTTGTAATATAGCTGATTATCGCGCTCATTTAATTGGCGGTTTTGTAGATGAAGCTGTTAATGATTTACTCTATATTGATCATGAACAAGAAGGAACAACTGCTGTTTTAGCTTTGGCAGATTTATTAGATGTTAACCAAAATTTACCTCTGGGACAAACTGCTTTACCTTCCATAACTGCAACTAATTATCCATCTATTCCCGATGGTGAATTGCTAAGATATTTTCATTTACATACCCAAATTCCAGCTAGTAGCAGTGGTAAGTTAAATTTACAAACTGCGAAACCAGAAAAATCTTTAGAAGACAAATATAATTTGTCTTTTTGTGAAAAATTTTCGACTCGGACGACACCAATTTATTGGGGAGAAAATTTATCAGAATTATCAAACACTATCTATAAACGCCGTTCTACTCGTGCTTATACTGGAGATGATTTGAATTTTGATGAACTAAAAGCTTTACTTAATTTTACTTATCAACCACAAGATTATATTGACCAAAATTTAGATCCTCATCCTGATGCTTTTGACTTAAATTTAATAGAAACATTTGTTGTTGTTTCTGGAGTACAAGGATTAGATCCAGGCTGTTATTATTATGCACCTAAAGCGCAAGAATTACGGCAAATTCGCTTTAAAAATTTCCGCCGAGAATTACATTTCCTCTGTTTGGAACAGGAATTAGGCAGAGATGCAGGGGCAGTATTATTTCATACTGCTGATTTAAAAAATGCGATCGCTCAATATGGAGATCGTGTTTACCGTTATTTACATCTAGATGCAGGTATTTTGGGACAAAGACTCAATTTAGCAGCCATTCGTTTAAATTTAGGTGTCAGTGGCATAGCTGGCTTCTTTGATGATCAAGTAAACGAAGTATTGGGTATTCCTATTGATGAAGCAGTTATCTACATTACGACATTGGGAAAACCTAGATAGGAGTTAGATCCCCGACTTCTTTAAAGAAGTCGGGGATCTGCGGAGAGAATCTGCGTGTTCAATTAAACTTCTGGTTCAATACCAAGGGATCTTAATTGGGCAATTAAGCGATCATTTTTCTGACGTTCTTGTTCAGCTTTCTGACTTTCTAATTCTGCCCTTTGATATTCTTTTTCTGCCCTTTCCTCACCACTTAATAATAAATTACCCTCTAAATCCCAAAATCGTAGCCAAGGTAAATCTGAATTTTGGTATTCACCTTGCCAAATTCCTATTTCAATTCCTAAAGGGGTAATAGAATAACGTCCCCTTTCATTTGGTGTTAATAGTTGATATTCTCCTTCAATCAAATGATAGATTTCTACAATAGCTTTCTTGACTTCATAAATACCATAAAAAGCGGGACGAATTACCTGTTCATAAATCCAAAATTTACCAGTCCAAGGAGTTTTATCTCGTTCTTCTGCACCATTACCAGAAACAAATTCTAAAGCAACTAATGGCGAAATATATTCGAACCAACGCACAT
>JANMGZ010000556.1:0-13690 GCA_031374905.1 Dolichospermum sp. OTE_70_metabat_362_sub | reverse complement strand
CAATCTCATTAAATCTATGTCTACATCAATTCCCTACCAATGGTGCATTTAAAGTCTTCTCAATGCGATCGCGTGTTTCCAATAAGAAAGCCTGAGTATATTCATCTTCAGAATTTACCCGTTTTAATTGATTATTTAATTGCTTGAGTTTATACCAAGCCAAAGTCCGCGCATCTTCAGGAACAGATTCTTTTCGCAACACCATTCCCATCAGTACATTTAGGTATTCCCGTTGTAAACCTCTCCGCAGACTAGAAATTTGCAATTTACCTTGAGGTTGCAAAACTTCCGACCAAATCCCAGTTTGTAAAGTATCAAATAGTTCTGGCAATGTGAGAGATTTTCCTGATTCACTTTTTAATTCTAGATCCTTAATCCGAGTTAGGCGATCGCTTGCCAACAAATCCCGCAAAACCGCAGTCTGCACCAATAACACTAAATCATGAATTGGATAATCTAACCGTCCAATTTGAATATCTGTCCCCCAATGTAGCCACCGAGAAGGGACTAATTTATTCAGTAATTCCGGTGGAAATTTCAAAGCATCTTCAGCAAAAACATACTTTTGCATCGTCATTAATGCTTGTCGCTGTTGTTCTAGTGGGACAGGGACAAATGGTAATTGCCTTTTAGTATCACCTGGTTTAACTCGGTAAAAAGACTGTCCACCAATATATTTACTTGTATAGTATAAATTCTGCAAATAACTCCTCAAGATACTATTGAAACGATCTTCTACATAGCTAGAACTCTCTGCATCTATAGCATACCCCTGATTTAGTCGTTCCCACATCCGCCGGGCATTTCCTAATTGGGACTGAGAATAAACTAATACATTACTGCTATGATCCCAAGGATTAACAGTTGGATCACTATTAGATAAATCCTCATCAGGAGAGTAACTTAATTCCCGTTGATTAGATTTTTCAGCAATTGTTGCTAAAAATGATTTTTCCCCAATAGTAGTTTTTGCGGAACTGGGAGTGTAACCATACTCAATTGCCCATTCGTCATAAGGTCCCACCATATTGGGAAAATAATCTCCCTGCTTGACACCATTAGGGGCAATATTGGGAGGAATATAATCCATAACCGATGCTGTCATCCCTTTAATCCGGGTAATTTCTGGATTATTCATCTCCTCTGGAGATAGTAAGGTACTACCACGAAAATTATGACGCAAACCTAAAGTATGACCAACTTCATGGGTAATAATTAAACGTAAATATTGGTGAATATAATCTTTAACTTGTTCTGGATTTGGTGGACTATTTCCTAACATTGACATTGCCAAAGAACCAAAAGCCAACTGATTGGATGCTTCTATGCCATAGCATAAATCATAATCTGTCGCTAGTTTAGACAAATTACCTAATGATTTGGGAGATTTTTGATTACCTTTGCCACACAAACTGCCATTATTAATCAATGTTGATAAGGAAGTTTGAGTTTGTTGATTTTGAGGTTGCACCATTTGCCGATAATCATTTTTTAATAAGCGGACAAAACTACCATCAATCAGAATGTCTGCGTCCAAAATTTCCCCAGTCAAGGGATTAACACGGGATGGACCCATAGCAAAAAATCCATCAACAGTATTAATCCAACGAATGGTATTATACCGAATGTCTGCTGGATCCCAGGTAGCATTATCAGGCATTTGTTGGACTTGAATAGCATCTTTAAATCCTGCTTTTAAAAAGGCTTGATTCCACATCAGAATCCCCTCTTTGATAGACTCACGATATTCTAGAGGCACAGCATTATCAATCCAAAAAACAATCGGCTTTTTCGGTGGAGAAATTGCCGCTGTCGGATCTTGTTTTTCTAAATTCCAGCGATTAATATAGCGAACAAAAGGATCTCTCCTTTCATCTTTAGATAAATCTTGATAAGCTGTGAGGAAATAACCTACCCGTTCATCAGCTAATCGAGGTTGATATTTACTCTTTGGCAATTCCGATAAACTATAATGCACCTTTAAGGTAAAACCGCGACTATCAGGTAAGACATCCGAATTCTTGCCTTCACTTTTACCAGCATTAGCAAAATTGAAAATTGCCCCAATTTCTAAATTATTAGGAAATACTTTCGCATTACTAAGATAAGATTGTTCTGGACTCGCAGCTAATTCTAAATTAGTAGTTAATCCGGCTAAATCTGTCAGTAATAAATCACCCAAATCAATGAGAATAGTTTTTTGTTGTGGATGAATACTTTTAATCGGAATAGTGTAAAGAACAGAATCACTAAATGATCTAGCTATTGATCTCGTTTGGGGATCTCCTTCACGAGTCCGAAAATTAACATTACGAACCACAAACTGGATTTGATTATCTACCTTTTGGAAGTAAAACAAGAAATCTTGTAATGGCATTCCACTATAAATACCTTTTTCACCAATTCCCGATTCTAAAGTTGAAGTTGCTAGAAAGTTTTTTTGGAGTTGTTCTGGTTTAATTTCTAGATAGATTTTATTTTTATTCTTATGGTGATAAGTAGTAAAGATTCCTTCTGATTTTTGGGTATTTTTGGTAACTTCTGCAAAATCTTCTAATTCATCCTCTTTAGCTGATCTAGAATTAGATTCAGGTTTAGTTTTCGGTTTATCTGTTTCCTTATTAACTTGGAGAAAAGGTTGTTTTCCAACTTCCTTTAAATCTTTAAATACCCAAACGAAATTTTGTTTTTTTACCTGATTATTCTGATCAATAACTGCTATTTTTGAAGGTGGTAATTTTAATTGTTGATAAATTTCATCCACATTAGCAGTTTGTCTCTCTATTTCTATATCTGAATTACGATGACTATTTATTAATGATTGAGCGTTAGCAGTTTCTATAGAGACAAATAGACTATTCAACAAAATGAGAGATAAAGTAAATTTATTCATTCCCGAAGTTCCTGATAATTATTGCTGGATAGAAGTAGGAAATATTTATAGCAACCGCTAATACAATTTCTTGATGATAGCTTGTGTGGCGTAGGATGTATAGACGTTCCATGGAACGTCTCTACAAGGATTACAAATATGGCGTATTTAATTCTCACCAAATTCTAATTCGTAACTGATTGAGCTTCCTGATACATAATTTCCTGGAAGTGAATCATATCTTTTTGGGGGTCAGCCAAACTAACCTTCACTAATAAATTTTCTCCTAAATTAACAGAACGCCGGAAAGACATAGGCAACTGTAAACCCAAATCTTCCAATAAAATTAGTGCTAAATTGCTATCTTCTCGTAACCACATTAATACTGTCACCTGCCAAACTTGTTCAGGATGACGACGTAAATATTCTAAAGCGTAATATCTATTAGTTTGTCTTTCCACCATTGTTGCTTCTTGGGTGGCGCTGAGGACTGTCATCATCACTTCTTTGAGTTGTTCAGCAGAGAAAGGTAAACCATCACCGCGTAAATGTGCTTTTAATTGGAAGTGGGTAAGTAAGTCGCTATAACGCCGAATGGGGGAAGTAGCTTGAGTGTAGGTATCTAAACCCAAACCAGCATGACGCACAGGTGTAATACTCATTTCGCTCTTAGGCATACAGCGGCGCATCGCACAAGAACGGACAAAACCGGCGGGAAGTAGGAGTAGTTCTTCGTCTGGGGGTAATTCTGGTTGGGGTTGTCCGCGAAAGGGAAGCGGGATATTATGGGTTTGACCATAACGCGCGGCGACTTCTCCAGCAAGAATCATCATTTCTGCGACTAATTGCCGGGATGAGGAATCATCTAAAACATCAATATTGATATCATCGTCTTTGACTTTGATCATCGCTTCTGGCATATTTATACTAATAGCACCTTGACCATAACGCCAAGTTTTGCGGATTTTTGCCCAATTAGCGATCGCTTCTATTTCTGGTTCAGCCTGTACCCCCAACTCCAGCATCTCATCAACATCTTCATAGGTGAGACGATAGGTAGGCTTAATTAAACCAGCGTGGATACAATAATCTTCAACCGCCCCAACTTCATCTAAAATCACCCCAAAACTAAGGGCAAAACAGACTTTTCCCTGTACCAAACTCATTGGACCCGTAGCCAACACCTCTGGAAACATGGGAATCATTCCAGTCGGTAAATAAACCGTACTACCCCGTTTTCTAGCTTCTAAATCTAATTCATCATCTGGTATTAATAACCGCGTGGGGTCAGCTATATGTACCCATAACCGCTCTTTACCGTCTGGTAATACCTCCCAACTCAAACCATCATCTATTTCCGTCGTGCTTTCATCATCAATGGTGTATACCTTGAGATGTGTGAGATCGAGACGGTTTGTGTCTAAATCTGTGGGAGGGAAATCCAAACGTTCTTGCGCCACTTCTAATACCTTATGGGGAAATTGCACGGAAATTGATGAACGGCGCAGAAACAGGTTTTCATGGTTTGTCCACCAACCCAAATCTATCAAGAGTTGAAAGGCCGCCTGAGGCGTAGCAGAACGTCCCAGCATATTCATAGTTTCTAATACGGGGGCTGAAGGCGGACAAGCGCGAGCTAAAGAATCGTAATTCACTTTCAGCATCACAACATCTGCCAGCAAAGTCGCATACTTTTCTATTGCTTCTAAGCGTTGACGATCCAATCGTTGCCATTCTACTACTTGTCCCTGAAGTGCCTGTTCTACACGGGCTAAAAATTCCTGCTGTCCTCTTGCTTTTTGTGATTCTACTTCAATCTGGTGTTTGCGTTCTGCCACTTGTGCCGCGCTGCGAGGTTCGTAAGCGTCTCCTTTTTGCTTGAAATAAAGTTTATCTTCTGATAACAAACAATGGGCTGCATAACACTGGGGAGATGTTGATTCCGAAAATAATATATTTGCCAATTGGCTAGGGGTGACAGTTTCCCCATCTTCAATCAGTAGTTCCCAAGCTACTTCCAGACTTGATGGGTCTAGATAAGGCTGGACTTGGCTGATAAACTCAGCAATTTCGCCTGGTTTATAAGTTTGTCCGTTAACTGTGTAGGTAAACTGGCGAGGTGCGAGACTGTGGGATTGACCACGTTCATCTACTACAAACCAACGAGTTTTACCGTCTGGACGATCTACCACTCCTAGACGGCTATCGCCTTGAACCCTAAATTCAACTAACGTCCCCTTATCCACAACTGTCGCACTTTAATATGGTTAGATTTTTAGACTGGAGATTTGGGATTAAATAACGGGTATTTAATCCTTTATTTAATAATTTGCTATGAGGAATGCTATTACAGTTTTCAATTTCATCCTCAAATTTAGCGATATCGTACCATTTTTGAGAATGAATTAATTAAATGTTTTTGGCGACTTCCTAACGTTAAATTTTAGATTTTGGACTCAAAGTAAGCGGGCAATATCTATGCAACTGCTACTTTTTTGGATAATCATCCAAAATCCAAAATCCAAAATATTCTTAACCTTCGGCGTTAATGAAGGGCAATAAAGCCACAATTCGGGCGCGTTTAATGGCTTGAGTCAGAACACGTTGTTGCTGACAGGTTAAACCAGTAATTCTCCGAGGTAAAATCTTACCACGTTCGGTGAGAAACTTACGCAACAAATCTACATCTTTATAATCAATGGCATCTCCGGGCTTAATAGGAGAAAGACGACGACGATAGTAACTCATTCTTACTTAATTTCCTTGTGAACTGTGTGTTTGTTGCAGTGGGTACAGAACTTTTTCAGTTCTAAGCGGTTGGTTGTGTTCCGACGGTTTTTGGTGCTGGTATAACGGGATACACCAGGGGAACGTTTATCTGGATTTGTCCGACACTCGGTGCATTCTAGTGTCACTATTATGCGCGCACCTTTGCTTTTAGCCATAATCTTACAAACTGTAAAGCAGTAGAGATAATTAACACAAATGGTTATTATCTCATATTTCGGGGAAATTTTGCAACTAGCCGTTTAATTTTTATATCTAATGAATAACCACGTCGAGAAGAAACTATGATAGTCCGAAAAAAGCGGTCATGAAAAGCCTGACGCATCTGAGTATCTGATAAAGCTGCACCCCCATCAATGATCAAGGGCAGTAATAGCACGACAGCAGCGGGATTGAGGATGATATTCCCCAAGAAAATGGACAATAATAAGCTAGAAAAGCAAATAACCCCTTCTCGCAGTAATAATGTCTGAAATTGAGGGATTCTGTTAACTATTTCGCCATTTACGACTTCTAGGATCTTTAGATCAAATGCCCAACGGCCTAAACTTTGTCCCTGATTGTTGTAAACTACGACTACGCGGAAAATTAACCAAGCAAAAATAAAAACAAAAATTTGGGCAAATTGAATACCGATTTGATTACTTCTGACGATAGAACTTAGTAACCAGACACCAAAAAAGTCAAGAGCTAAGGCCATGACTCGACGAGTAATATCCCCTTTTTGGTAGTGTCTTTGATTTACTTTAACAAGAGTCATAGCCTTCACCTCGCTGATGGTAGAATAGCAAATTTATTTAAACTTGTATCAATATCTTTCAACAATTTAAAATCATCCTCTGATAAAGGATAACTATTACTACTAACTAAGGTCTAGGTTTTCTTTCAAAGTATGATTTTGCCAGACAGATTTAATTTTTTAGTAAAATTGTACTAATCTAATAACCTCAACCTTTTTCTTAAATTTAAGTTAGGTAGGACTTATGCAGGTGTCACACCAAAAATCTGTTGTAGGGTGCATCAGACTAGATAAATCCTGCAAATAAACAGATTGTTGATATCTGACACACCCTACCAATATGCCAGTTGTGTAAGTTATGTTATAAACAGTCTTAAGTAGGTGTACATAATAAAAGCGAAATTTGTTGCGTTTTGTAAAATAGCTGAAACTCAATCAGAATCTCGCGTTGAGACAACTTTACATACCGTTACATACCTTTAAAATTTTCCATTTACCTACTTACCTAATTTTCACTTCTTTTTATTCAAAGTTAATTATTCAATTTTTTCACCGCTGCTTTTATACTTATTGGCGGATTTTTCTCAAAATATTTTTCGAGAGGTTCTTTATACTCTAATAATTCACTTTTTGGGCGATAAAAATTTATTTCTTTGATTTTTCTATTCCCCCTTATTCATCTGTCTTGATGTATTTTATCACTGTATTTTCACTCAGATTTATTAATGCTGCTATTTGGCTATTTTTCAATCCTTTCCTTTTTAGCCACATTAATTCCATTCTGATTTGTACTCTTGGATGTGGATGATTAAATCTTTCGTAATAAAACATTGTCTTTTCTTCTGCACTATTACGTTCTTGACTTCATTACTTAATTCCTCTTCACTTTTTTTAATATTTTATACCTGGTAGATACTCTCACCAACAAGATCCTCCACTTCTCAGAGAAGTCGGGAATCTGAAACTCTCGACGTTCAAAAATCAAATAGGATTTCTATACTTGATCATGATTTAACTCCTGGACTGGAGAAACCCATCCCCTACTCATGCCTCTGGTTATACATACAAGCCTTTAGACACTGGGATAAAAGATACTTATTACAAAAACTGTAAATATTGTTATGATTTCAGAAATTAGTAACTGATGTATCTCATCAGTGAAAACATTCTCTCAGGAGGAAATTCCTTTGTCTCGACGCTATTTATTTACTTCCGAATCAGTCACAGAAGGCCATCCAGATAAAATCTGCGATCAAATTTCGGATACGATTATTGACGCGCTATTGGCAGAAGACCCTAATAGCCGTGTAGCAGCAGAAGTTGTAGTTAATACTGGTTTGGTGCTAATTACTGGAGAAATTACCACCAAAGCTCATGTTAATTATGTCCAGCTTGCCCGGAAAAAAATTGCAGAAATCGGCTATACTGACGCAGGTAACGGCTTTTCTGCGGACAGTGCTAGTGTATTGATTGCCTTAGATGAACAATCAGCCGATATTGCTCAAGGTGTAAATACTGCTCAGGAAACCCGGACTCAGGATAGTGAAGAACTATTCGATAAAATCGGCGCTGGTGATCAAGGGATCATGTTTGGTTTTGCTTGTAACGAAACCCCGGAACTGATGCCCCTACCGATCAGTTTAGCACACCGCATTGCCCGAAGATTGGCGGGAGTCCGCAAAGCTGGTATTCTCCCTTACCTGCGTCCTGATGGTAAAACTCAAGTTACCATCGTTTATGAAGATGGCAAACCTGTAGGTATTGACACGATCTTAATTTCTACCCAACATACAGCTACTATCGGTGATATTACTGGTGATGCTGAGGTTCAGGCTAAAATCAAAGCTGACCTGTGGACAGAAGTAGTAGAACCTATATTTGGTGACATTAGTATCAAGCCAAGTGAGGAAACAAAGTTTTTAGTTAACCCCACTGGTAAGTTTGTCATTGGTGGACCACAAGGAGATTCCGGGTTAACAGGACGGAAAATCATTGTTGATACCTACGGTGGTTATTCTCGACATGGTGGCGGAGCTTTTTCCGGTAAAGATCCCACAAAAGTAGATCGTTCTGCGGCTTATGCGGCTCGCTATGCAGCAAAAAATATTGTTGCGGCTGGTTTAGCCCAAAAATGTGAAGTCCAGCTAAGTTATGCCATTGGTGTAGCCCGACCTGTGAGTATCTTTGTTGATACTTTCGGTACAGGTAAGGTAGATGACGAAATTCTGTTGAACTTAGTCAAGGATAATTTTGAACTGCGTCCAGCAGGAATTATCCATGTGTTCAATTTACGTAACTTACCAAGTGAAAGAGGCGGACGTTTTTATCAGGACGTTGCAGCTTATGGTCATTTGGGCAGAACGGATTTAGACCTACCTTGGGAACGCATTGATAAAGTGGACGTATTAAAGAAGGCCGCGAATGAAGCTCAGTCAGCGGCAGTTGCTTAGTCAGTTTGTTTGATAATAAGACTTATTTTGAGGTTATAGGTAATTAAATCATCTATAACCTCTTTCTCTTTTTTTAAGGATTACCTAAGTTAATCTACTTAATCCCAATCACGTAACATAGCTCCATCTTCGCCACCAATACCAATTCCTGTGTTGTATATACCAGCATCGGTAATGTTCATATTATCCATTGATGCTTGATAGACGTTGGAATCATTAACTGTAGCGCGGGTAAGATTTGCGCCGTTTAAATTGGCTTTTTTCAAATTGACGTTGGTAACAAAAGCTGATGTTAAATTAGCACCTGCTAAGTTTGCTCCTGTCAAGTCAGCACCTTCTAAGTTAGCATTTGTCAGGTTAGCACCCTGAAGATTTGCGCCTCGTAAGTCTGCACCAATTAAATGAGCGCCACTAAGATTTGCTCCTGATAGATTACACTGGATACATTCTCTAGTTGACAAAAGTTTCTGTAAATCTTTTTGGCTTCCAGCTTGAACCGAATTAGCTAGAAACAGGGGAGTTATCAAGGCCATAGCGGCTAACAGTTGAAGTTTCATAAAATTTCCCCCTCTCACAATATAGTTATGTCCGTTCTTTACCTCACAGACTTATTATCTCACTAATTAGAGGAAAAATGTTGATTTAAACTACAAGCTTGATATTTCTTTTTATATATTCAGCAATAAGGAATAGGACATAGGGAATAGGTAAGGGACAACGGGCAATAGAAAATAATTTATTACTAAATACAAATTACATGAAATCTCAATTACAGATAGAACAGCTAATTACAACTCTGCAACAGGATTTACCTACTCTATTTAAGCAGGATATTTCTTATGAAATATACACAAATGATATCTATTTTCGTGATCCAGTTAATAAATTTAAAGGTAAATTTAACTATCGGTTAATTTTCTGGACTTTACGATTTCATGCTCGGTTATTTTTTACCGAAATTGCCTTTGATTTACATGATGTATCTCAGTCTAATCATGACACAATTATAGCGAGATGGACAGTTAGAGGTGTTTTACGTGTTCCTTGGTCAGCAAAGCTACTTTTTAATGGTTATTCAACTTACAAATTAAATCCAGATTGTTTGATATATGAGCATATTGACACCTGGGATAGAAACCCAGGGGAAATCCTCCAGCAGTTTTGGCAAAGGGGTTAATTAACGGTATTTGAGTCAGACGATTTTTTTTGAGGAAGTTTTTGTTACAATTAGTGAAATTTTCTTGGCAAAATACCACTATGGCTTTATACGCAGAATTGCATCGGCATCTAGGTGGTTCAGTTGTACCTCGTGTACTATGGCGATATTTCCAGCGTCATAATTCTGAGTTAATTTCTCGCTTTGCTGAATATCCAGAATTTGAAGATTTTTATACTCGTCCTCGTAATACCTTAGATGAATATTTAGAATTGCATACTCTAGTAGAAAGTGTGCAAACAGTGGAAACTTTACCGTACTTTATTTACCGCTTATTACGTGGTGCTTATATTTTTGAGAATTTGGCTTATTTGGAATTACGCTATACTCCCTATTTACGAACTCCTGAACATTTGAGCCAAAGTGAAAGAATTGATAAGATGGCGGAGATTGTGGATATTGTGGGTAAATCTAGTCATGTACCCGATTATCCGATTGTTACCAGTCAAATTCTCTGTATGCACTCGCGTTTATCTTTTGAGGTAAATAAGGCAATTGTTGATTTAGCGGCACAAAACAGAAAATATGTTTGTGCGATAGATGTGGCAGGAGGCGATCGCTATTATGCTGAACGCATGGAAGAATGGATTAGTTTATATAATTATGCCCATTCTTTGGGTATTAACACCACAGGGCATCTTTATGAAACCAAAGATGGTTGTTATCCAGAATTGTTACCCTATTTAATGCGAATTGGTCACGGTATCCAAATTCCGCTTTTATATCCTGAATTACTGCCAGAAGTTGCCAGAAGAGGACAATGTTTAGAGGTTTGTCCGACAACTTACTTAAAAACTGGGACTTTGCAGGATATCCGGCAGCTTAAATTAGTTTTTGACCGATGTTTTGCAGCTGGAGTTGATATTGCCATTTGTACTGATAATGCGGGATTACATAATATGCGTCTCCCGTTTGAATATGAAAATCTTTTGACTTACGACATTATCAATTTTCAACAATTACAAGCTTGTCAAGATGCAGCTTTTCGCCATGCTTTTGCCTGGCCTCATAGTCAACGTCCGGCATCTTTATTAACTGGGTTGTTGAGGTAGGGAGGAGGCAAGACTCACATTTTGCACCAGTTCCAATAACCACCTCCGAATGAATTCGGAGTCTCATAGCAAAAGTCGTCTAAAGACGACTGTTAAAGGTTTTTAGTCATCTTTAGATGACTTTAGCTATTAGACTGGGAATTTATTCCCAGGCGGGTTAGGAAGCTAATTGAAAAGGTGCAAAATGATAAACATTCTCCCTCTGCTTCCTTTAAGCTGCTACGCCTTCTGTAGCACCGCCGATGGTTTTCCAGGCTTGTAAGCCACCTGTGAGTTCAGCTACTGCTGTAAAACCGAGGTATTGTAAGGTTCTCACAGCTAGGGCTGATTGGCTGTCATTTTCGCCGTAAAGGTAGATTTGGCGTTCTCTGTGGAGGGATGTTTGAGCGCGAGATTCTAAGTCATTGAGGGGGATAGAAATTGCTCCTGTGATGCGGCTATGATTGTATGTTGAGCGATCGCGCACATCAATAATTGTAAAAGCAGGTTGACCCCATTCGAGACTTGTCTTTAAGTCGTTAACATCAGCAACTAAATTAATACTCATAAGCTTTTCTCTGCTTCTAATCTAATCAGCAATCTACCAAATATCTCTTCTTAATTCGTATTTCTTTAGAATGACAGCAGATTTCAAAAATAATAATTTTGTAATCATAATATTGTAAACTGATTATCTGAACAATCAAACAATTTTTAATTTTTAATTTGTAATTTTTAATTATTCATAATGGCATCTACTATTCAAGCTTTACCAACAGAAGTTGTATATTTAATTACAGCAGGAGAGGTAATTGACTCTTTGGTATCTGTTGTTCGGGAATTAGTGGAAAATTCTCTAGATGCTGGGGCGACGCGCATTGTCGTTTCTTTATGGCCACAACTATGGCGAGTTCGTGTAGCTGATAATGGTTACGGAATGAATTTAGATGATTTGCAACAAGCCGCAACTGCACACAGTACCAGTAAAATTCATTCTAGTGCAGACTTGTGGAAAATTAGCAGTTTGGGGTTTCGTGGTGAGGCATTACATAGTTTAACAACCTTGGCAGATTTAGAAGTTTTAAGTCGTCCTTTGGGGGGAAATGAAGGCTGGCGAGTTACTTATAATAATGAAGGGAAAATAGCAGAAACAGAGGTAGTTGCCATTGCCCCTGGTACAGTAATAACAGTTAATAATTTATTTAATAATTGTGAGGCTCGTCGCCAAGGTTTACCCGCTACAAATCAACAATTAAAAGCTGTACAAGGGATAATTCAACAAATAGCTTTATGTCATCCTCATGTTAATTACCAAGTTTGGCAAAATGACAAAGAATGGTTTACAATTTGTCCCGCGTCAACTGTAGGTAAATTAATTCCGCAAATTCTTACCCAAGTACGACAAGGTGATTTACATGAGGTGAATTTACAAATACCAAATCTGGAAAATTCGTCTTTGCATTTGGTGATAGGATTACCCGATAGATGTCATCGTCATCGTCCTGATTGGGTGAAAGTGGCGATTAATGGCAGAATGATTAAATCACCGGAATTAGAACAAACCATTTTATCAGCTTTTCATAAAACATTACCACGCGATCGCTATCCTGTTTGTTTTTTGCATTTGACTATTTCTCCAGAACAAATTAACTGGAATCGTAACCCCGCTAAAACAGAAATTTATCTGAATGAACTAACTTTTTGGCAAGAACAAATCACTGAAGCTATTAATAATTCACTTCGCATTTCTGAAACTCATATTAAAGAATCAGTTCACACCACCAGAGTTAGTAATTTACTAAAAGTAGCAGAATCTAAAGGTGAATATAAATTTAATTCTCAAAATCCCCAAAATAATGAAAATCAAAATTATTTAAAAGCTATTGCCCAAGTCAGTAATACTTATATTGTGGCTGAACATTCTGGGGGAATGTGGTTAGTAGAACAACATATAGCCCATGAACGAGTATTATATGAACAATTATGTGATAGTTGGCAATTAGTTCCTGTGGAAACCCCAATTATTATTTATCAATTATCACCAGCGCAGGTTTCCCAATTACAACGGATTGGTTTAGATATTGAACCTTTTGGTGATAAACTTTGGGCAGTGCGTAACATCCCTAATATGTTAAAACAAAGAGAAGATTGTGCTGATGCAATTTTAGAATTAAGTTGGGGCGGAGATTTACAAACTGCCCAAGTTGCTGTTGCTTGTCGGAGTGCAATTCGCAATGGCACAAAAATGAGTTTACCAGAAATGCAAACATTATTAGACAATTGGCAACGTACCCGCAACCCGCGAACTTGTCCCCACGGTAGACCAATTTATTTATCTTTGGAAGAATCTGCATTAGCGCGGTTTTTTCGCCGTAATTGGGTAATTGGTAAAAGTCATGGGATTTGAAGCGAAGATTTACCGAACATAATTCCTTTTTCATCTTAGAGGTTGTTTTAAAAGTTTGAGATGGTTATTTTCAACACTTTTAGATCCCCCCTAACCCCCCTTAATAAGGGCAGGGCTGTTTCATTCCCTAAACCAGGTAAAATTGCAAGGGTGGATGAGGAGAAAAATCATGAGTGCTGGTCTAATTG
>JANMGZ010000543.1:0-2403 GCA_031374905.1 Dolichospermum sp. OTE_70_metabat_362_sub | reverse complement strand
GAAATGCTGATTTCATCTTATTTAGAAGACGGACAACCAATCCCCGAACCACAAATTATCGGAAAATCATTAACAGCAGCTTAATTAGATCCCCGACTTCTTAAAGAAGTCGGGGATCTGAAAATTCAAAATCTAGAATCTTTATGAATCGTAACCTACAAGAAACCCATTTAAACCGCGCCCGTGCTAGTCTTAGACAAGCATTATCTTGGTATGGATATCTCCGTAAATCTGGACAACTAGCCGCAAATCCAGAATTAGCAAGTTTGCTAAAACCGGAAATAGAAACTTTAAATACCACACTCAATAAATTAGATGCAAATGTCATCAGAATTGCCGCTTTTGGTTTAGTCAGTCGGGGAAAATCAGCAGTATTAAATTCACTTTTAGGAGAAAAAATTCTGCAAACCGGCCCTTTAAATGGTGTCACTCAATGGCCGCGTTCTGTGCCTTGGAAACCAGGAGATAAGGTATTAGTAGAATTAATTGATACTCCCGGTTTAGATGAAATTGAAGGCGATTCACGGGCGCAAATGGCACGAGATGTAGCGCGTCAAGCTGATTTAATCTTATTTGTGGTTTCAGGGGATATTACTAGAACTGAATATCAAGGATTATTAGAATTACGTCAGGCACAAAAACCTTTAATTTTAGTATTTAATAAAATTGATTTATATCCAGATACAGATAAAAATGCAATTTATAAGAATCTTCAACAATTAGGGGCAGGAAATTTACAAAATAAGCCTTTATTACCGGATGAAATTGTGATGATAGCGGCTGAACCTGCACCAATGGAAGTAAGGGTAGAATATGCAGACGGAACTATTAATTATGAATGGGAAACACCACCACCACAAGTAGATGAATTAAAACAAACAATCTTAAATATATTAAATCGAGAAGGACGATCTCTCTTAGCTTTAAATGCACTCATTCAAGCTAGAGAATCCGAAGAAAATATCGCCCAAAAAACCGTTCATATCCGTGAAAAAGAAGCAGAAGATATAATTTGGAGGTTTAGCCAATATAAAGCCCTAGCTATTGGTTTAAATCCCATTGCTTTCTTAGATATAATTGGTGGTTTAATTACCGATTTAGCTTTAATTCGGGCATTAGCTAAATTGTATGGTTTACCCATGACTAGTTATGAAGCTAGTGAATTATTAAAAACAATTTTATTTAGTTCTGGTGGTTTATTATTAAGTGAAATTGGCAGTAGTTTGATATTAGGTTTAGGTAAAAGTGCCGCAGCTATAACCAGTGGTGATAATCCTCTTAATATTACTACTTTTGCGGGTAGTGCGATCGCCCAAGGTGGAATTGCCGGTTATGGTGCTTATACAGTTGGTAAAGCCGCACAACTATATCTAGAAAAAGGCTGTACTTGGGGACAATTGGGCGCTAATACCGTCATTCAAGAAATATTATCCCAAGTTGATAAAAATACTATTTTGTATCGCTTACAGCAAGAATTAGGCGGTAACTTTGGTGAATTTTGAGAGATGGTATTTATTATCTAAAATTGGCCTTGATAACCATATTGAGGTATGAAAGTCAAAAATTCCATCTCTCAAACTCTTACTCTTTGCTCCTCTGCGCCTCTGCGTGAAACAAATCTGCCTAAATTATCATGTCATGGTTATCTCATCATAAAATCAAAAAGTATATAAATTAACTAAAAATAATTATTTGAATTGTTACTCTGAAAAAGAGTTTACCAACCTTGAGTAAAAATTATTCATTAGCAATTCTTAAAGTTCCTAATTAACCTTTATCTCCACCAACAAAGGTAACATTATCATGGTATCCCTAAACGAAGTTATCAACGGGAAAAAACCCATTGAAGAAGCAATTTTGGAATCTATTGTAGAAGCCAGAATAACCTGTGAAGAAAATGGTAATAATTCCGCTAATTGTGCAGTAGCATGGGATATTGTCGAAGAATTGCAAGCTGAAAAAGCCCATCAAAAACAAGCAAAACACCGCAAAACAGCCCTAGAAACCTACTGCGAAATGTATCCAGATGCTTTGGAGTGTTTAATTTACGATCTTTGATTTAGATTGAGATCAAGAAGATTGTAGAGACGAGAATCCCTACCCATGGAACGTCTCTACAAGGGTTTTAGGATACGCATATTTAAATTTGGTCGTTGTCTAATTTATGATCAAAAAATATAAAATCCCCTATTCCACACCCCCCAACGCCTTCAAGGTTAATATTTCCGCCCGGCTTACAGCACTTCCCGGTGTTATGAGGTACAAGAACCCCACCCCCAACCTAGTGTGTTAATTTTAACAAATAAACCAGGGATTTCCTTCATGCAGAAAGTATGATAGAAAAAAAGAATGTCTGAAAGCCCATAAAAAGGTTTTAGGGAAACAAAACAAGCAAAATGAAGG
>JANMGZ010000542.1:0-10564 GCA_031374905.1 Dolichospermum sp. OTE_70_metabat_362_sub | reverse complement strand
TGACCTGCCAATTCACTACAAATTTGCTCAATTTCTGGTGTGTGGCGGTGTCTACCAACGTTATAAGCACCCAGAGAGTTATCAGCTTCAGCTAACAAGAGATTAACTTTGGCTTGTCTGCCGCCCCCAGATGTGCCAGATTTGGCATCAATAATAGCTGTTTCGGGAATTATTAAACCTTGTTTTAAAAGTGGGGACAACGCCAATAAGCTGGCTGTAGGATAGCAACCGGGACAGCCAACCAGATTTGACTCGGCAATGCGATCGCGGTACAATTCTGGTAAACCATAAACTGCTGTCGCGGCAGTGGTGCGATCGCTTCTTTGAGTACCATACCAATCTGTATAAGTTTTCAAATCACCAAAGCGATAATCAGCACTCAGATCCAGTACCTTACAACCTTTTTCTATAAGTTGGGGAGCAATGTGGCAAGCTAATCCATTGGGTAAAGATAGAAATACCACTTCACAACGACTAGCAATAATTTCCGGTTCGACTGCCTCAATGGGCAAATTTACTATATTAGCGAACTGTGGATAAAGATCAGCAAAGGATTTACCCGCGCTGCTTTCACCACCTAAATAAACAATTTCCACTTCAGGATGATCCATCAGCAGTCGCACTAGCTGCACTCCGCCATACCCTGACGCGCCAACAATTCCAACTGGTACGCGTCTTAAATTTCCCATGATCTTAAATCCTTATCCACTTTTAGTTATCTATTATCAGTCATCAGCAGTCAAGCTACTAGCTAATTACTAAAGACTTCTTGCTATTGAACTTTCGCTGCATTGTATAGCAAAGAGCATCTTTTAGCGTACCTATAATCACAAATATCTTTAAAAAATAATCACACTTATAGTGTGTAGAAAATCAGTACCACTAAAGATTATGTTTTTTATGTGACAGAAAATTTTAACGACCTAGAATTACGTTATCCTAAGAGTCTACATATAATGTTGTGACGACGCTGGTTATATCAAAATAATTGTAACTACCAAAAACATAAAAGTAAGTGTTTAGTTACTTGCGAACCGTCAAACTAAAAAACAGTAGACAACATGAATGAAAAAAATGAACCAAATAACCCAGATGATGAAGAATTTGATCCAGTAACAGATACAAGAGATTGGTCTGCGGCTGTTACAGAGTTAGGTTGTTTTGCTTTAGCCAGAAGAAAGGGAAAACGGCTGGTTAAAATTATTAATACGAAAAAGTCATCCATGTCTATCATTTGTATTTTTGAGGATTATCCAGAATGAGTATCGTGGCGACCCAAGTTCCTATCAATACTATTGTTCCTATGTTAATTGCCATTAGCGATCGCAATTGGGAACAATTCAAGACTCTAGAGTCTGATTTTGTTGATCAGTATGGAGTAGATGTCTGGGAAGAAGTTTTTAATTTTCGCCTCAAACCAGCACTAGACAAAGATTCTGACCGATGGTTACTGATTCAGTGGTGCAGTAAAGGTATCAAATCCGTCAAAAATGTGACTTAGTTTTTAGATAGCGTCTGGTTATCTCACAAAATCTCTAATTCCGATAAACAAGCTACAATCTAAAATAAGAAATTGTTAAAAAACTTTACGTTGATAGCTGGAAATTTTCTGTGTCACAGCCTAATATTACCCAAACCTTTAAATTTGATTCTATTGATGCCGCTTTGGCTGATCTCAAAGCCGGTCGTGTCATCGTTGTCGTAGATGACGAAAATCGAGAAAATGAAGGCGATTTAATTTGCGCCGCCCAATTTGCTACTCCTGACATGATTAACTTCATGGCTGTGGAAGCCAGAGGGCTAATTTGTCTAGCAATGACAGGCGATCGCCTCGATGAACTAGACTTACCATTAATGGTCAGCAAACTCACAGATACTAACCAAACCGCCTTCACCGTTAGTATTGATGCTGGCCCCCATTTGGGCGTTAGCACTGGTATTTCTGCCGAAGACCGCGCCCGCACAATCCAAGTCACCCTCAACCCAGCCACAAAACCGGAAGAATTACGCCGTCCAGGTCATATTTTCCCCCTGCGGGCTAGACCGGGAGGCGTACTTAAACGCGCAGGACATACAGAAGCCGCTGTAGACTTATCCAGACTAGCGGGACTGTATCCAGCCGGGGTAATTTGTGAAATTCAAAACCCTGATGGTTCAATGGCGCGGTTAAATCAGTTAGTCGAATATGCCAAAAATCATCACCTGAAAATTATTAGCATTGCGGATTTAATCAGTTATCGTCTCCAAAACGATCGCTTAATCTATCGAGAAATCGTTACCAAACTCCCCAGCCAATTCGGTCAATTTGATATTTACGGCTATCGTCACACCCTAGATAATACAGAACACGTCGCTATTGTCAAGGGAGATCCCGCAAATTTCCGCGATGACGCTGTGATGGTGCGAATGCACTCGGAATGTTTGACAGGCGATGCTTTGGGATCTTTGCGTTGCGATTGCCGAATGCAATTACAAGCGGCATTAAAGATGATTGAAGATGCAGGTCAAGGTGTTGTTGTTTATCTGCGTCAAGAAGGACGGGGGATAGGCTTAGTTAACAAGCTAAAAGCCTACTCGTTACAGGATATGGGATTGGATACGGTGGAAGCAAATGAGCGTTTAGGTTTTCCGGCTGATTTGCGCGATTATGGCATGGGGGCGCAAATTCTCATGGATTTGGGCATTAAAAAAATTCGTCTGATTACCAATAATCCCCGGAAAATTGCTGGGGTTAAAGGTTATGGTTTAGATGTTGTAGATCGTCTGCCGCTGTTAATTGAGTCTAATGATTTCAATTCCTATTACCTAGCTACCAAAGCCAAGAAATTGGGGCATATGTTGTTACAAACTTATCTAGTCACAGTAGCGATACATTGGCAAGATGAACTGAAATCTGTGACTGAACGCTATGAACGGTTAGAGAAACTACGGCATTTATCAAAAAATCAGCATTTATTATTACAGGAAGAAGCCCGTCCCTTGGGAATCGCTTTATTTGATCAACCATCTTTAACTGTACATTTGGGTTTTGACCAAGCGAATATTGCTGAATCTCATTGGTATCAACAAAAAGGTCATCCTTACCTGCAAGCAATCTGCCAGATTTTAGATGAAATCGCCACTTTACCCTATATTCAGAAAATGGAATTTCTGATTGCGACTGGTAGCGATCCTTTGAGTAATTTGCAGGTACAGTTAGACAGGCAAACTTTCTCTGAGGGTATACTACCTTCATCTTTGCAAGATCAGTTGCAAACTCAACAGATTTACAGTTTTAGTAAGTAGGATTTCCTGAATTTTCACACATTGATAATAGCTTTAGAGGTTCTTATTTTGGCTAAGGTATTGATGAAGAATTAATAGAATTTACAAAAAAAGGGAAGAAAGAACAAGCAAAAGAAACTAAAAAAGATTACGTTGAGTGAAGTTACAAAGAAATTACAAATATGTCCAGTGAACTACAAGCAGAACTAGGTCAAGCGGTAGAACAACGTCGCAACTTTGCGATTATTTCTCACCCTGATGCTGGTAAAACTACTCTAACAGAAAAACTATTATTATACGGGGGTGCTATTCATGAAGCGGGAGCAGTAAAAGCCCGCAGAGACCAGCGGAAAGTGACTTCTGACTGGATGGCAATGGAACAACAACGGGGAATTTCCGTGACCTCAACGGTATTGCAATTTGCCTATCGTAATTGTCAAATTAATTTACTCGACACTCCTGGACACCAAGATTTTAGTGAAGACACCTATAGAACCTTAGCAGCAGCCGATAATGCGGTAATGCTAATAGATGCTGCTAAAGGTTTAGAACCCCAAACTCGAAAACTGTTTGAAGTTTGTAAAATGCGGGGTATCCCAATTTTTACCTTTGTCAATAAACTCGACCGTCCAGGCAGAGAACCGATAGAATTATTGGATGAAATTGAGAAAGAATTGGGATTACAGACCTATGCAGTGAATTGGCCTATTGGCATGGGCGATCGCTTTAAAGGCGTTTTTGACCGACAACAGCAACAAGTTCATTTATTTGAACGTAGTTTTCATGGTAGTAAAGAAGCCAAGGAAACCATTCTTGATCTAGGCGATAACCGCAGTGAAGAATTACTAGAAAAAGAACTCTACCAGCAACTTAAAGACGAATTAGAACTATTAGAAGGAGTTTGTCCAGAACTAGATTTGGACTTAGTACACGCCGGCAAAATGACCCCAGTCTTCTTTGGTAGTGCCATGACTAACTTTGGGGTGGAATTATTCCTCAAAAACTTCTTGGACTTTGCCCTTAAACCAGGTACACATAGCAGCACCGTTGGGGATATTCCTCCTACCTATCCCGAATTTACAGGATTTATTTTCAAACTGCAAGCCAACATGGACCCAAAACACCGGGATAGAGTGGCTTTTGTCCGGGTCTGCACAGGCAAGTTTGAAAAAGATATGACAGTAAATCATGCTCGAACTGGCAAAGTTGTCCGTCTATCTCGTCCACAAAAACTGTTTGCCCAAGAAAGAGAATCTATTGATGTCGCTTATCCAGGGGACGTGATCGGTTTAAATAATCCGGGTGTTTTCGCAATTGGCGATACTATTTATACAGGACAAAAACTAGAATATGAAGGAATACCCTATTTTTCCCCGGAACTTTTTGCCACTTTGAGAAACCCTAACCCATCAAAATTTAAGCAGTTTCAAAAAGGTGTTTCTGAATTGCGAGAAGAAGGTGCTGTCCAAATTATGTACTCAATTGATGAAGCCAAGCGTGAGCCAATTTTAGCAGCGGTTGGTCAATTGCAGTTTGAAGTAGTCCAGTTCCGTTTACAAAATGAGTATGGTGTCGAAACTATTCTCGATTTATTACCTTACAGTGTCGCCCGTTGGGTTGAAGGTGGTTGGGAAGCTTTAAAACAGGTGGGACGTTTATTCAATACCACTACTGTTAAAGATAGTATGGGACGACCAGTGTTATTATTCCGCAATGAATGGAATTGTCAACAGTTAGAGGGTGATCATCCAGAGTTGAAATTAAGTGCGATCGCTCCCGTCTTTTCCCATCAACAATCTGTGGAAAATTGACAATTGACAATTGACAATTACCAATTACCAATTACCAATTACCAATTACCAATTATCAGGGTATCTCAATTTAGTTACTATTTGTCACCTAGAACAGATTGGAGTACCAGAGTTTGTATGCCTTCCCACGCTGAATCATGTTTGGAAGCTGGTTTAGCTGCCCTCAAGCAGGGGAATTACTACACAGCGATCGCTAACCTTGAACCACTAGCCAAAAATCAAAGTCACGACAAGATTTGTTTACAGGCACAGGTTGGGTTAGTTATGTCTTATGCCCGCACTGGCGAAGTCTCTAAGGCGATCGCTCTGTGCCAAAATCTCATTGCTAATAGTAATCCCCAAGTTCAAGAGTGGGCAATACTTGCTCTTGAACACCTGCATAAACGCAAAAACCAGAAGAAAAAATCCCGTAAAACCAATACTCAACTTGTTACAAGTTTAAAGACTGCTCACAAAAAGACTCAAACCGCTTATGCTGGTGCTGATGGTATTACCATTATCAAACCTGTTAGTATTTATTGGCGAAATGCTAGACGTGCCAAAGTGTGGCAACCTCTAAGCAAGCCGAATATTATCCCCTCCCGACTACTTGCCTTGGGAACATTTATGGCACTGTTTTGGATGTGTCGAGAAATGTTTCAATTTTTACTAGGATTAACGAATCAAATTTTATATCAACTGCCCTACTTAGAACCGATTCAGATTTTCTATCATGATCTTAGTATCTTAATTTTAGGATTATTTGTCATCTTGATGGTATTGTCCCCTTGGTTAATTGACTGGCTATTAACAAGATTTTCTGGTCAAGAAGAGTTAAGCAAAGAGAAATTAAACTCCTACAGCCGGGAAACACTGAGGGTATTACAACGTGCCTGTCAAGAGCGCCGCTGGCCAACTCCTCAACTGAAAATCTTACCAATTTCTGCCCCCATAATTATCAGTTATGGCAACCTACCGCGCACAGCGAGAATAACTGTTAGTCAAGGTTTATTGGAACAACTGGCAGATGATGAAATAGCTGCCATCTATGCTTTATCTTTAGGACAAATTGGGCGTTGGGATTTTGCGGTGATGTCCCTAGTTTTACTGGTAACAATGCCGCTTTATGGGATATATCAGCAAGTGTCAGTTTGGGGTAATCAACATCACAATAAAATTTGGCGTTGGCCAGGGACAATTTTAGCCGCCATCAACTATATCATTTGGTGTTTATTTACAGGTACAGCCGCCCTTAATTCTCGATTGCGGCTTTACCATAGCGATCGCCTCGCAGCAGAAATTACCGGTAATCCCAATGGGCTAATTCGCGCATTACTAAAACTATCCATTGGCATAGCACATGATATTAGCCTCAAAGAACAAACTTGTTGGCAATTAGAAAGCCTGAATTTGCTCGCGCCCGTCGCATATCAACACAGCATAATTTTAGGTAGCACTGCCGGACATCTACCCTTTGAATCATTTTTGAAGTGGGAAAACTTTCATCCCTATCGGCAATGGTTTACAATCAACAGTTGTCATCCCTTGATGGGCGATCGCATCGAACGCCTTTGTCAAATAGCTAATCATTGGCATTTAGACAGCGAATTATATCAAACAAACCCACCAAAACCCATACGCATCAAACCCCAAGCCTTCTGTTTACAAATTGCCCCTTGGCTGGGAATCCCCTTGGGTATTATGTTCGCAGGGTTGATTTGGTTAATTTGGCAAACAGCTTATGCCTTACATCTGTTAAACCTGAAGTGGATCTATGATAATTGGTCATTTATCATCGGTTTTATGTTGATTGGTTTTAGCATTGGCACAGTTATGAGGATAAATATTTTATTTCCCGATATTACAGCCGCCAATGTCCAAAAAAATGAAAACTTCATCAACCTCCTAGCAGATCCTGCTATTTTACCAATTGATAGTGTGAGAGTCCGATTTACAGGTAGACTATTAGGCCGTCCTGGGATTGGCAATTGTTTAGCACAAGACCTGATTTTGCAATCTAGCCAAGGTTTAATGAAATTAAATCATATTCCCTGGTTAGGAAAGTCATTCAATCCTCAAGACTTGATTGGTAAACAAATCACTGTGACAGGTTGGTTAAGACGTGGCGGAACTCCCTGGATAGATGTCCAAACCCTAGAAACTCCAGGTGGCAAAAAAATTCATAGTCCTCATCCTATTTGGTCTACTGTTATCGCAGTTGTAGCCCAAGCCTGGGGTGCTTATATTATGCTTACAGTTTCTTAGATATTGGGGTTTGGGCATTGCTGCTTCTTGCCTCTTATCTTTTGCCTCTTGCTTTAAAAATAAATTTAATGTTACGATGCAATCATACTGTTGGCTATTGGTGGAAAAGTTTCTGCTGAACTAGCTACGTGGAAAATACCATGATAATGTTAAGCAACGGTATTGTATTCTGCGGGCAAGAATTAAGAAGAATGAATTTACTGTGGTGGATAGCTATTAAATTTACAATTTCTAAAATTAAGGTGATATTAGCCCACGAGTGCAGATGCATTTTCGTGCCGGATAGGCTTGATCCCAACAAAAAACTGTATTCTATAAGTTGATGGTATGGTTGACTCCACACCAGGCTATTGGATTGCAGAAATTGGTTTGTGGTAATTTTAGTCCATAGTATCTATTCAAAAGCCAAAGCCAGTTGATTATTTTTGTCTTGCCCTGTTTAGTCCCAATTTGGAGGTATAGTCCATGTCAATTCGCCTATATATAGGAAATTTGCCCAAAGAAGAAATAGATCGTCAAGAGTTGCAAGCTGTTTTTGCAGAAGAAGGCGATGCTGTCACCACTAAACTAATTAAAGACCGTAAAACAGGCAAATGTCGTGGTTTTGGGTTTTTAACCGTGAATAATGATGAACAAGCAGATCAAATTATTGAAAAATATAATGGTCAATTGTTCAAAGACACACCTATTAAGCTAGAAAAAGCTTTACCACGCACTAAAGGTGAGGAAGGTGAAGAACAACAACAACAGCAAATTCCTAAACCAGTTATTCAAGGCAGTAGTTCACCTACTCCTAGTAGCAATAAAGAAGGCGGCCGTCGAGATAGAGGTAAAAAATCTCGCCGTGGTGGCGGTGGTGGTACGCGTGAGAGTGCTGCTAACGTTGATAACGAAGCTTTTCGTCCAGATCCCCGTTGGGCAGCGGATTTAGAAAAGCTCAAGCAAATGTTATCCGCACAAGCTACCAACTAAATTCTCATTTTGATAAGTGCGCTTTGAGAATTATCCTTAAAGCCTCTTGGGATACCAACTTCCCGAAAAGTTTGTTAAAAAAGGAAGTTTTGCTTAGTCTTTTGGCTAGTCTAGAATGTCTAGGTTTCAGGTATCAGTCGTTATCAGCACCAGTCCCAATACTATCAACAAGCAGTGTAGGTAGCCTCATCAGGTTATCTGCACTGTTTGTTTTGGGAATTTTTGCAAATTAGGCGTGATATTAGACAAAATTAGTGATTTTTTAGGAAAACTGTATCTAAATTAACAAAAATTCTGACAATGTGGGAATAGTATAAGCTAATACACTTATCTGCATTCAATTAGTGCTTGAGAAAATGATGACAATTAGGGTAATATTTTCGGTAATTTAACTGTAATGAAAATTATCTTGATTCCTTAAAAATTCCCGATAACTAACTGAAAACATCTAATTTAAAAAACGGTACTGCTACTTCCGATAGGTTTTATCATGGATTAATTAATCTAACATGATAGATAATATTCTCTTGGCTATATAAAAAGTTAGAGAAAAGTATTTATCTATCAAAAGTATTAAATATAAGTATAGGATGTGGGAGTAATTAACCAAGATATTGGTCATAATTAAAATATAATCAGTATTAATTATCCCCAGTTCCCCAAAGATTTAAGTTTAATAACTGCAAGTTCTGAACTATTTTCTATCTTGTTAAAATCAGGAACATAACAAATCTATGAAAGCTACCACTAACAAACGTATTGCTTTAATTTCAGTTCACGGTGATCCAGCAATTGAAATAGGCAGAGAAGAGGCAGGAGGACAAAATGTTTATGTTCGCCAAGTGGGTGAAGCCTTAGCACAGCTAGGATGGCAAGTAGATATGTTTAGCCGAAAAGTGAGTGTCGATCAAGAAAGGATAGTCCAACATCACCCTAATTGTCGAACTATTCGTTTAATAGCAGGTCCTGTGGAATTTGTGCCACGAGATCAGGGTTTTCAGTATTTGCCAGAATTTGTAGATCAGTTACTAGAATTTCAAAAAGAAGCTGGGATTAATTATGATTTAGTTCATACTAACTATTGGTTATCTAGTTGGGTAGGGATGGAATTAAAGAAAAGGCAAGGAACTAAACAGGTTCATACCTATCATTCTTTAGGAGTTATCAAATATAACACCATAGAAAATATTCCCTTGGTGGCCAGTCAACGTTTAATAGTAGAAAAACAAGTATTAGAAACAGCCGAAAGAATTGTCGCTACAAGTCCTCAAGAACAGGAACATATGCGATCGCTTGTTTCCCAAAAAGGTAAAATTGATATTATTCCCTGCGGTACAGATATTCAGCAATTTGGTTCAGTGGAAAGACAAGCTGCAAGAGCTACTTTAGGAATTGCTCCAGAAGCTAAAGTGGTGTTATATGTAGGTAGATTTGACCCCCGCAAAGGCATAGAAACCTTAGTTCGGGCAATGAAAGAATCTAAGTTTTATAAATTAAAACAATTGCAATTGATTATTGGTGGTGGTTGTACACCTGGAAATAGTGATGGTCAAGAACGCGATCGCATTGCAGCAATTGTTAATGAGTTAGGGATGAGTGAATGCACATCCTTTCCTGGTTGTCTAAGTCGGGAAATATTGCCAGCTTATTACGCCGCTGCGGATGTTTGTGTCGTCCCTAGCCACTACGAACCCTTTGGATTAGTAGCTATCGAGGCTATGGCCTGCGGTACACCTGTAGTCGCCAGTGATGTTGGTGGACTACAATTTACCGTTGTCAATGAAGAAACTGGTTTATTAGTACCGCCGCAAAATGTCCCTGCTTTCAATCACGCTATTGATAGAATTCTTAGTAATCCTCAATGGCAGCAAGAATTAGGAAAAGCAGCTAAAAGGCGTGTTATCAATAAATTTAGCTGGAATGGTGTAGCTAGTCAGCTAGATCAACTATATTCCCAACTGTTGCAGCAATCTGTCAGAGAACCCGCATTAGTTAGTAAATAGAGGGCATACCTGAGTTCGACATAAGATAATTTGTGGAAAACTAGCCCCAAGTAGGAGTCTCAAACCCTTATTCTCTCTCTCTTAAAAATCATAACTCCGTTCGCGTAGCGTCTCCGAACTCCGAACTCCGAACTCAGGTAGGGTACGGTAGGGGAGAATATCCCCAATCCCCATTGCATAGTTGTAAGATTAGAAAGCATCAAGTAAGCTCTAAACATAGTTGCAGTTAGACGGTGAAATGATGGAAGTTCAAGAAATCAAAAAATTCCC
>JANMGZ010000538.1:0-15233 GCA_031374905.1 Dolichospermum sp. OTE_70_metabat_362_sub | reverse complement strand
GGCACATTTATCTTCAAATAAACGCCCTAATGTCATATCTTCATATAAGCCCAATCCTTCTTCTTTGGTGATTTGGACTGTAGCAGTATCAAATGTGGGTAATGTGCGCTCTTGAGCCATGCTGGTGAAGTATTCCTATTGTAAAAGTTAAAGTTAAGTTGGTCTTTGATTACGTTAGCGTTGACAAAATTAATTTATCAAAACCTATTTTATATGGTAACAATCAGGATAACTGGCTTTCTGCATAGCGATTAACAATTAACCTAAATTGCTGTTTGCCTTTTTCCCACACGCGCTTACGGCAATTTTTATGTATTTAAACCAAATATTGAATAAATCTCTTTCTTCCCTTATTCCTTTGCGTCTTTGCTCCTTTGCCTCTTTGCACGAAATAAAATTAAATATTATTTATTTACCGATGATTTTAACCAATCCAATCCCCCCAAAGTATAGCCCTAAAACTGCACCTGCTAAAAGACTTTGGGTGAGAGGGTCGGTGGAGGGTGTAAGAATTGCTCCTAGGACTACTGCTGCCATGATTACATAGCGCCAGCCTTTTAACATGATTTTTGAGGAAACAATTCCCAAGTTAGCCAGTAAAATTTGAATGACGGGAACTTGAAATGCTAGTCCTGTGGTGAATAACAATAACAGCACAAAATCAAAATATTTGTCAATTGACCAAAGTTGCTCTACGACATCTGCACCATAGTTAATGAAGAATTGCAAAGCGGCGGGGATAAGTGCAATGTAGGCGAAAATTAAGCCGCATACAAATAATACGCTTGAGCCTAGCACTACAGGAATGACTAATCGCCGTTCGCGGACTGTGAGGCCGGGAAGTACAAACTGAATAATTTGATAAAGAATGAAGGGAGTAGCCAATATTAAACCACCGTAGGCTGCGACTTTCATGGAGACAAAGAAAAATTCTCCGGGGGCTAATTGCAGAAATTTTACGCCGTGAGCAGGAATTTCTAGTAACTGGACTAGGGGTTTAACGAAAATAAAACAACCGATAATACCCACTACCACCACAATCAGGGCATAGAAAATTCTTTGCCGCAACTCTTCCAGGTGGTCAAAAATCGACATTTCCACTTCACCTGGTAATTCATCCAGCGGGTTAATAGATGGGTCTGGATCTATATCGGGGGACTTTATGGTATCTACGTCTTGTGAGGAGGTCATGAGTAAGAAGAGTGGGAAACATTTGTGAGGCCATATTCGTTCACTATTTTATAGGAATACGCCCGAAAACCTTTGAAGTGATCACTAAGGTTTGCTGAAAAAGTTTTTTGGCGAGAACTAGGAGTTGGGAAAAGGAGGCATAATCTTCAACATAAAAAAGGGATTGAGTTTTATTTATTTTTGGTATAATTTATATCTTTGTTTTTATTTTTGCATTTTAACTAATTTTTAAAAAAGTATTAATTGTTACACAAGTTACTTTAAGCTTTACTAAACTAATATTACTCAATAAATCAGTATTAATTGCGGACTAAGTATGATTTTATAAATATTACCCAGCTATATAGCTTATAGAGACTAGCTTATTCAAGATTATAAAAAATTCTCTATACTTGTGGCTTAATGCAATTGTATTTGATATTACAGTTTTTGTCTGAGTGACGAATAATATTCATATTTGTTTCTTGTCAAAAAAAAATTTTTTATCCGGGTTTTTTCTCATGTCATTTGTATAAGTATAAAGAACATTGTTTTGTTGCTAAATTCACTTTGCCGGGGGGTAAAAGTCAATTTAGCAATCACGGATCGAATTTTGATCTGTGAATCAATGAAAACAACAACTTGTTTGTCTTAGTTGGGGATAAATCAAAAATCTAGATTTATTCGCACACTGAATAGACAGAAATAGACTAATGCGCTTTAAAATTGCACCATTTGTAGGATCTGATTTGATACTACAGACAGAATTTTCCTGGCAATTTTTAGAACTATTAGCTGATTCATAAGTTTTCATGGTTGATCAAGATGATGTTGTTGATTACGTCATAGAAGTCTGAATTAAATTTTGATATGCAAAAAGTAAAAATAATTGGTTTGGGACTAATGGTATTGTCAGTTTATCTGTGCAATGCCAATGCTTCTTTTGCAGGGAATAAGCTGTCCGTAAGTAATGCTGAAGTAATAAACACAAATTATACTCAATCACGTCTGATGCTTAATGTGTCTGCCAGAGATGATCAAACAGGAGACTGTTTTCGTAAAGGTAAATGCCGGGATTAATATTTCTCAATGAATGGTTGAAATTGCTACTCAGTTTAAATCAAGCTTAGGGGGTAAGTCTTGCAGATATTCTGAGAAGTTGATAGTTGATGTTCCGCTAGATTTGTGGATTTATCAGGTTTTTTGTCAAATATCAATACTGTACCTATGTTGGTTTACTTCTATGCCTGAAGTTATCCACAGGTTATCATGATGATTTATCAGGGGTTGCTACTTTTTCGATAATGTTCTTAATATCACAAGCATAACTGTTGATCTTATATTTTCTTATGCTTGTTGTCAGAGGTTGTCAAAAAAAATAAAATTAGTTATTTTTCTATACCTACTTATTGCGGATCAGTTTCATTTTCCACTGTAAAAGAGATTATGACAGATTGTGTCATCACCATTACAGTGTGAGTTAAATTTTTATGCTTCTTAACTTAGAAAGATTTTATCAAGCCTGTAATCCTTCCCGTCCGTTGATGATTGAGAATGTAGACGACCGGATGTATTATATTGATTTTGCTTCAGTCCGTGGTGGTAAAATTATTGAGGCATTGCTACGGACTATTACTAAGATTTCCCCAAATACGCCAACCTGTCAATTATTTACAGGACATTTGGGTTGTGGAAAATCTACGGAACTATTACGGCTCAAAGCAGAGTTAGAAGCACAGAATTTTCATGTTGTCTATTTTGAGTCTACCCATGTGTTAGAAATGGTGGATATAGATATTACAGATATTTTATTAGCGATCGCGGGTTTAGTCAGTCAAAACTTGGAAGCGATGAAACTTCGTGTTCAACCGACTTACTTTACCAAATTATTTAGCGAGTTAGTAGATTTTTTGCAAACGCCTTTAGAACTGGGTTTAGAAGCCGAATTATCCGTGGGTATTGCCAAAATTACGGCAAAAACCAAAGAAAGCCCACAACTACGCAGACGGTTAAGAGACTACCTAGAGCCACGGACAGAAAATATCCTCCAATCAATTAATAAAGAACTGCTTAACCGTGCTAATTTAGAACTAAAAGCTAGGGGCAAAAAAGGATTAGTAGTAATTGTAGATAACTTAGATAGAGTAGCAATTCGTCCTTTAGCTTCTGGGCGATCGCTACCAGAATATTTGTTTATTGATCGAGGGGAACAACTACGAAAACTGAATTGCCATTTAGTTTATACAATTCCTTTAGCCCTCACATTTTCCAATGATAGTGCCGAACTGCAACATCGTTTGGGAGGTGGAGTTGCACCGAAAGTCTTACCAATGATTCCCGTCCGTCAACGTTCGGGAGAAATTAATCTCGAAGGACTGGGATTAATGCGACAAATGGTATTAGCAAGAGCCTTCCCTGACATCTTACCAAAAGATCGTTTAAATCTAGTTACCCAATTATTTGATAATTTAGAAACTCTAGATCGTTTATGTCTGATTAGTGGTGGTCATGTTCGCGACTTATTAGGACTACTATTTGATTGTTTACGAGAACAAGATCCACCTTTTGATCGTAGATGTGTAGAATTGGTCATTCAAAGACAACGAGATTACCGATCTAATGCTATTGATATGGATGAAAGTGAATTAATCTTTCAAGTGATCCAAGACCAGCGAGTTAAGGGGAATGTAGAGTACGATATTTTATTACGGAGTTTATTTGTCTTTGAATATCGTGATCACCAAGGAGTTTGGTTTGCACTTAATCCAGTTTTAGCAGAAACAGAGAAGTTTAAGTTATGGTTAATAGACAGCAAGCAGAGAATATAATCGCTGCTAATCAACAGTCTTTACGGAGTTTAGAAAGAGCAATTACCTTTTCTAACAATCAGTTTTCAGTTATCTTACTGTGCTGTAACTACGAGTTTTTGCGGGAATTAATACTACAACATCTAGCAGCTATAGGTTGGGGAAATGAGACCATCCAAAATATTACCTTAGCCAAAAATACCACAAGTTTATATACAACAATTCAAGCACAACTCACCATTAATCAACCAACTGGATTAATGATTATGGGGTTTGAGTCAGTCTATGAAATAGATAATCTCCTCCGTTCTATTAATCAAATCCGCGATGAATTTCGTAAAGTTTATCAAATGCCCATGATTTTCTGGGTGAATGATGAAACTTTACAAAAAATCGTGCGATTAGCACCAGATTTTGCTAGTTGGGCCGCTACACCAATTAGATTTGAAATGACTTCTATCGGATTGCTACGATTTCTTCAACAAGAAACTGACGATTTATTTACGAGAGTTTTACAGAGCAATTATACTCACGGTAATCACTTTACTCTAGAACAAATATGGGTTAGTAGCGACCAACTCCACTATGCAATTAAAGAATTGTACGATAGGGGGATGAAAATAGAAGCAGAATTAAATGCTAGGTTAGAATTTATTTTTGGCATAGATGATTATGTAAATAATCGTATTAATTCTGCTTTAAATAATTTTCAGAAAAGTTTGCATTTTTGGCATTATCAAGAAAAATCAGGAATAATACAACATTTACTTAATAATCAAGAAAAATTATCTGATTTATCCTATGCTTATCTTTTAAAACAGTCAATTTTATTACTTTATATTGGATTATGTTGCTGTCGTCTTTCCGAACAAAATCAAAGGGCAAGTGAAAGATATTGGCAATCCGCTAAAACATATTTTCAGCAATGTCTTCAAACATTTGAAATTGCTGGGCGGCTAGATTTAGTTTCCGAATTTATTGGACAATTATCAGAAGTTTTATATAACTTAAAATCATGGGCAGAATTACAAGTTGTTGCTAAGAAATCTTTGAAATTACATCAAATATATGGCAGTAAAATTCAATTAGCTTGTGATTATGGTTTTTTAGCACATATAGCTGTGCATAATTCACACTGGATGGAAGCCAGCGTTCTAGCACATATATCATTACTGCAACTAGAAGAAGTAAAAAATCAGCATCAATCAGATCATTATTTATTTCCTCTACTATTAGAACAAATTTATTTATTAATTTTAGCTAAAGCGCTTAATAATTTACAACAAGAAACAGTAGCAGAAGAATATAGAAATACAGCATCTCAACAATTATCATTAGCTTTAGAAAGTAGTGAACATCAATACGATGCCCATCGTTATCTTCGCTTATTGCATATTCTCAGATCCTTATATTTCCAAGCTGGTCAATATCTTCAAGCCTACATAATTAAACAAAAACTTCGTTCTGTAGAACAACAATATGGTTTAGTAGCATTTATTGGTGCTGGGCGTTTACAGCCCCAAAGACAAGCCACCAATTCCACCTTTATCTCTACATTTGGCAATAATAGTATAGCTTTAGAAATTGCCGCTTCTGGCCGAGAACATGATGTCAATAACTTAATTGGTAGAATTAGCCGTCCTGACCAAAAATTGATCGTTATTCATGGACAGTCAGGTGTAGGCAAAAGTTCTCTGATTACCGCTGGCTTAGTTCCCGCACTAGAAAACCGGGCTATCGGTGATCAAATTGCTGTACCAATAGTGCTACAAGTATATACAGATTGGTTAGTAGAATTAGGGAAATCTTTTACCAAATCTATGTTACAATTGCGGAAAAAATCGAATATTGAAACAGAATCTTTATCTGATTTTTCTATGCCCACAAGTATTGATTTAATTTTGCAAGAACTGCGAAAAAATGCAGACAATCATTTAATTACAGTTTTAATTTTTGATCAATTTGAAGAATTTTTCTTTGGGTATACAGATAGTCATAAAAAACAAGAATTTGATAAATTCATTGGTGATTGTTTAAGTATATCTTTTGTTAAAGTTATTCTAACTTTACGCGAAGATTATTTACATCGCTTACTAGAATTTACATATCTTTCATCAATAGAAGCAATTAATAATAATATCCTCGACAAAAATATTCGTTATCGACTGAATAATTTTTCTCTCACAAATGCTAGAAAAATCATTCAAAAGTTAACTGAACGTTCACAGGATCAATCACAACTCCAGCTAGACCCAGATTTAATTGATGCCTTAGTTACTGATTTGTCATCGGAACTTGGCGAAATTCGCCCTATAGAATTACAATTAGTAGGCGCACAATTACAAGATAAATATATTACTACTCTTACACAGTATCAACCCTATCGCCCCAACAAATTAATTAGAAGGTACATCAAAGAATTAATTAAAGAATGTGGACAAGAAAATGAACGGATTGCTCTTTTAGTTTTATATTTATTAACTGATGATGATAACAAAAGACCTTTTAAAACCCGTGCAGAATTAACATTAGAAATTTCTGAATTAGAAGATGCTAGTAAATTAGATTTGATTTTAGATATTTTGGTGCGTTCAGGTTTAGTTGTCATATTTCCTAATGTTCCTGAACGCTATCAATTAATTCATGATTATTTGGTAAGCTTAATTCGCCACTTACAACAACAGGAATCTGGATTACAAACACAAATTAATAAATTACGGGATAGAGTTAGAAATAGTTATCAAGAAATTGAACGTCTTAAAGGTGAATTAAAAAAAACCCAAAACGGCGTTAATTTAGAACATACTCATCACCAACAAGGAGATAATTTACTTACAGAACTCAGAGAATTACGCAAAAGAGAAGAAGAAAGTCAAACAGAAATTGAACACTTACGAGGGGAATTAAAAGAAAAAGAGTTAACTGCAAAATTAGCTGATAGCCAAGAAAAACAACGCTTGAGTGCAATTAGATTAAATATTGCCCTGAAAATAGCGTTGACAGCTTCTATTATTGCTATATTTGGCTTAACTATTTCGGTAATCACAGCCAAAGATAGTGAAATGCAAACCCTAAGTGCATCTAGTGAGGCTTTATTTGCTTCTCAAAAAGGTATTGATGCTCTCAAGGAAAGTTTAAAAGCCGGACAAAAATTAAAAAAAACTTTATTTATAAATACTTCTACTAAAGAAAAGGTACTAACTGCACTCTATCAAGCGGTTTATGGAGTCAAAGAACGTAACCGCTTAGAAGGTCATTTATCAGGGGTGAGAATGGTGACATTTAGTGCAGATAAATCTTTAATAGCTTCAGCTAGTGCAGATACAACTATTAAACTGTGGAGTCCTAATGGTCTTTTACTCAAGACTTTATTAGGCCACGAAGATATAGTAAATAGTGTGAGTTTCAGTTCTGATAGTCAAATTCTAGCTTCTGCTAGTCAAGACAAAACAATTAAAATCTGGAGTCGAGAAGGTAAATTAATAAAAACTTTATTAGGTCATGAAGATTCAGTAAATAGTGTGAGTTTTCATCCCAATGGTCAAATTATTGCATCTGCAAGTACCGATCATACCATTAAATTGTGGAGTAAAGAAGGTAAACTATTAAAGACTTTACTAGGTCATGAAGACGCTGTTTTAGCTGTAGCTTGGTCTAGTGACGGTGAAATTCTTGCTTCTAGCAGTGCTGATAAAACTATAAAATTGTGGAATCGAGAAGGTCAATTATTAAAAAGTTTGTCAGCCCATGAAGATGCTGTTCTAGCAATAGCTTGGTCTGGTGATAGTAAACTTCTTGCTTCTGCAAGTTTAGATAAAAAAATCAAATTATGGAGTCGAGAAGGTCAATTACTGAAAACTCTCTCTGGACACAGTAATGGTGTTGTTAGTGTCAATTTTAGTCATGATAGTCATACCTTAGCATCTGCTAGTATGGATGAAACAGTTAAACTTTGGAGTCTTGATGGTAATTTATTAGGAACTTTGCGAGGACATAATAGTTGGGTATATAGTGTTAATTTCAGTCCTGACGGACTCACTCTGGCATCTACTGGTAAAGATAAAACTATTATTTTATGGCGTTGGGATAGTCTAATTTTACGTAATTCCCAAGCTAATAATGATTGGGTGACAAGTATTAGTTTTAGTCCTGATAGTAGCACTATCGCCGGAGCTAGTCGAGATAAAACCATAAAAATTTGGAATCAAGAAGGTAAATTATTAAAAATACTCACAGGTCATAATGATCAAGTTTGGGGTGTAGCGTGGTCGCCTATTTCTGTGAGATTTTGGAAAAATGAGAGTATTTTAGCTTCTGCCAGTCAGGATAAAACAATAAAATTATGGAGTCAAGATGGTAAGTTATTAAAAACATTAGCAGGTCATGATGATACAGTTTTAGCTATAGCTTGGTCTGGTGATGGTAATATTCTTGCTTCTGCGAGTAAGGACAAAACAATAAAATTGTGGAATAGAGATGGTAAATTACTGAAAACTTTATATGGACATAATGATGCTGTTAATTGGGTGAGTTTTAGTCCTAATGGTAAATTTCTAGCCTCTGCTAGTGATGATAAATTGGTGAAACTCTGGACAAGTAGTGGCAAAATTCTCAAGGATTTAACTGGTCATACTAGCCGAGTAAACGGTGTTAATTGGTCTCCTAATAGTAAATTATTAGCTTCAGTGAGTCTTGATAGTACCGTCAAAATTTGGAGCGAAACTGGTAAATTACAGCAAACGCTTATGGGCTATGGTGATGGTTTTATTAGTGTGAACTTTAGTCCAGATGGTAAAACTTTGGCTGTAAGTAGTGATAATCAACTCAGGTTATGGAATCAAGAAGGGGTTTTACTCATGGCTTTAAAAGGTGATGCAGAAGAGTTAAGCAGTGTCAGTTTTAGTCCAGATGGTAAAATATTGGCCGCTGGTAGTGGTAAAGGTAATATAATTTTACGGAAGTTATCAGATATTACATTAAAAAATTTGCTGAAAAGTAATTGCGATATATTAAGGGATTATCTACTACATAATCAAACTATGATCAGAACTGATGCCTACAAATATCAAAGTTATAACGATTTGTGCCAAAATGATTAGATGGCAGAGAATAGGAAACAAATATAATGGTTAACTTTTAATAACTTAAAACTAAAAAAAGACTATGCAAATTACTTTTTTACCAGATGATATTACCGTTAATGCCGAAGTAGGAGAACCGTTATTAGATGTCGCGGAAAGGGCGGGGGTATCTATTCCTACAGGTTGTTTGATGGGAACTTGTCACGCTTGTACTGTAGAATTAGATGATGGGGAAATTGTTCGGGCTTGTATTACCGCAGTTCCACCAGGAAAAGATAAATTAACAATCCATCTTTTTAGTGATCCAAGTTGGTAATCATCTATGCAACAATCTACTTCTAATAAAGACCAGGATTTTATCCGACAAGTGGTAACGTTAGTGGCTATTTTTGGGGCTTTTGTGGTGAATGTTGTATCCAATATTTTTCCCCTCAATGGATTGAATATAGGGGCAATTTCTAACACTTTATTTAAAGATGTATTAGTTATCCCTGCTAACTATGCTTTTGTCATCTGGGGACTAATTTATTTAGGATTATTTGCTTTAGGAATTTATCAATTTCTACCTAATCAAAAACAGGATGCAGATTTACGCAAAACAGGTTATTTGTTAGTTATTGCTTCTGGTTTTCAAAGTATTTGGGTATATTTATTTTTATCTAGACTGTTTGCTTTTTCTGTTGTGGCTATGTTTGGTATTCTCATACCACTGATGGTTATTTATCATGTTTTAGGCATTGGCAAAAAACGTGTATCCCGAACTAAAAAGTTATGTTTACATCATCCTATTAGTATTTATTTGGGTTGGATTACTGTGGCCACTGTGGTAAATGTGGCTTGTGCGCTGTATTTTCAGGGTTGGAATGGTTGGGGGATTAATAATCAGGTATGGACTATGATTATGTTGGTGATAGCAACAACAATTGCGTCCGTGATTACAATCAGATACAAAGATATTGCTTATACGGGTGTTACGGTTTGGGCATTAATAGCGATCGCCATTAAACATAGTAATATTGAATTATTAAGGAATGGCTCTATATTTTTGGTGGTTATTCTGATCTTTTTGGCAATAATTAAAAGCACGAGTTTATCTCTGCCGCAGACGCAGAGGCACAGAGAGTAATAGTTTGAGTAGTTAAGGATTATTTTACCATAAACCATGCGATCGCAGATAAAGCTAATAATAAAGGGGTCAACCAATCACCCCACCGCACATATAAAGTCTGAGTTTGACGAGGATAAATAGTTTCTGCGTGGGTTTGATAGGTGTTATAAGCCGATTTCCAGATAGTTTCCCCATGAGGATTAATAAATCCCGAATAGCCTGTATTTGTTGCCCTTACAGCCCATCTATCGGTTTCAATTGCCCGCATGATATCCTGGGCATGATGTTGATCTGCCATTGCTGCCGTATAATGGGCATCATTAGAAGAACTGAGAATAAATTTCCCACCCATAGAGGCTTGATAACGGAAATTTTCCGCAAAAGCAGATTCATAACAAATACCAATAATTACCCTACCAAAAGGGGTATCAAAAATTTGATTAGCTTTACCCGGAACTTGATGTGCTTCTAGTGGTGATAACCGTTGAATAATCCCCCCAAAAATATTTTCAAAAGGAATATATTCTCCTAATGGCACAAGTTTAGACTTATCATAACGGCTAGTAACTTCTCCATTACCAAGAACCGTAAATAAACTATTTGTATAACTATTTCCTTCTTCACCAAATGCACCTAACCAAGCTATTACATTCTTTTCTCGAATAGCAGCTAATAAAGGAGTTTGGGATAAATCACGGGAAAAAATAGGTATAGCAGCTTCCGGTGTTAAAACAGCTTGAACACCTTGATTAGTTAAATTTAAATATCCTTCAGTATAAGCTGTCATAGCCCGCCGCAAACCTTCAGGAAGAACCTTAATTTTATTAGGAATATTACCTTGAATAATCCCAATTTTCAAAGCCGTACTTGGGGTTGAATTTAGAGGTGCAGTGTAGAGAATAAAGCCGATAAAATGAGAAATCACTAATAACGAAACAGCCAAAAATAAATAACCATTAACAAAACCTTTCCCTAAACTCCTCTCTTCCTTTGCGCCTCTGCGCCTCTGCGTGCAAAAATAAATCCAAGACTCCGCAATTAACCCATTAAAAGCCACAATTACCGCTGTGACAGTATTTGGTCCAGAAAGTTGTCCCAAGTGGAGAATTACGAGATTTTGCGGTGATTGAGTGTAAGCAAGAGAACTCCACCATAAAGAACCTGCACTCCAGAGGCTTTCCAATCCACACCAAAGGGCTGTACCAATCAGAACACGCAACCAAGGATTTTCCCTATCTAGACGCACCATTAAAGCTGCCCAAACAGAGACTAAAATTCCCCCCCACAGGCTTATAAATGCCCAACAAAGGAGGGTAATAGTTAAACTGGGCAACCAGGGGACACCTAACCAATCCATTGGATGAATCCCTGTAATCCATGACAAGGCAACTCCGTGATAACCGATACCCCAGAGGAAGGCAAGGGGCAGGGGGCGGGGGGCAAGGGGATCTGTTTTAGATGTATAGTTAATAACTAATATCCACAATGGGACAAGGGCAACCCAGGCTAAGAACCATGCACCAATAGGGGCTACGGTTACTCCCATGAATATGCCACTGATGAAGGATAAAATATAATATGTGATGGGATTGGAAATCTTTTGCTGTCCGAATTTGATCATCTCCTTGTGTCCTAAACTACCTAAAGTAATTCAGATCCCCGACTTCTCTAAGAAGTCGGGGATCTGGCTAATTGTCTATTCTGCTTCTTCTAGTTCTCCTGTGTCTCCTGTGTCGGGGGGAACAATTGCTACTCCGGTAATGGCATCATCTTCATCTAGACGTTGCACTCTGACTCCGGTGGCTGATCTGGATTGGATAGAAATTGCATTCACGGCTTGACGAATGATGATACCGCGATTGGTGGCCATCATGATTTCCTCGTCGCTGTTGACAATTCGCAAGGTGGCTAATTTGTCTTTGGTTTTGCGGTTTTTGAATTTGGTGGCCATTAAACCTTGTCCGGCACGGTTTTGGAGTCGGAATTGGGAAACGGGAACGCGTTTGCCATAACCGCCCATGGTAATGACTAATACCCATGGTCCGGTACTGTTGGCGTTGCTGACTTCTACAATTTCTTCGCTATTTTCGATATCGGCAATTTCTGCGGTTTCTACAATTTCTTCAATTTCTGCGGTTTCTTCGATTTCTTCAATTTCCCCTTCTATGACAGTAGCTAAGGTATCAAGAATAGCTGCTGGCAAGATATCCATACCGATGAGTTCGTCTTTATTCTTGAGTTTCATGGATTTTACACCACGAGTTGCCCTACCCAAGGGACGCAGTTGATCATGGGTACAGCGGAAGTGAATGGCCATACCTTGACGCGAACCGATAATGATGCTGTCTTCTACTCTAGCTCTTCTCACCCAGCGCAGTTGGTCGCCTTCTTCTAAGGATATGGCAATTAATCCGTTGGCGCGAATGTGGCTAAATGCTTCTAGGACGGTTTTTTTGATGTTACCGCCTTTGGTGAGCATGACGAGATATTCTTCGCTGCTAAATTCGTCTACGGGGACAATGGAGGTGATTTTTTCTTCTTTGGGAATTGGTAACATTTGCACAATCGGTGTCCCCCGACTGGTGCGCGAACTCACGGGAATTTGATATGCTCTGAGGCAGTAGACGACTCCGCGATCGCTAAAGAATAAGATACTATCATGGTCGCAGCAGGTCAAGAAATGCTCAATGGTATCATCATCTTTGACTTTAGCCCCGGCTTTACCTCTGGTAGCCCGACTTTGGGATTCAAATGTGTTGACGGGCATCCGCTTGATGTAACCTTGTTCTGTTACCAGAATAATCGCCTTTTCATTGGCAATTAAATCAATATCATCTATGTCTCCTTCCCCATGAGTAATTACTGTTCTCCGGGGTGTGGCAAAGCTGGTTTTGATTTGGCTGATTTCTGTTTCAATGATTTCTAGCACCCGTTCCCGTTTAGCTAAAATATCCAATAAGTCGGTAATTTTAACTTGTAAATCGTCGTGTTCGAGGCGAATTTTATCCGCTTCTAGTGCTGTTAATCGGCGGAGTTGCATTTGCAAAATTGCGTCTGCTTGCACTTCCGACAGTCCGTAAGTGGTGATTAACTCACCTTTGGCTGTGGGTGCGTCTGGTGCATGACGAATTAAAACAATAATTGCATCTAATCGTGATAGGGCAATTAATAATCCTTGTAATAGGTGATCTCGTTCCTGTGCCTTCCTTAGTTCGTAGCGGGTGCGGCGTTCAATGGAGAGAATGCGGAAATCTAGGAAGACGCTAAGGAAACGTTTGAGGTTAAGGGTGTGGGGTTCACTGTTGACTAATGCCAACATATTCGCCCCAAAGTTAGCCTGTAAAGGGGTTTGTTTATAAAGGTTGTTTAAAACGACACGGGGATAGGCATCACGTTTTAATTCTATGACGATTCTCATACCGTCGCGATCGCTCTCGTCCCGGATATCGGAAATACCATCAATGCGTTTATCATTCACCAATTCGGCAATTTTTTCAATTAATGCCGCTTTATTGGTTTGATAAGGCAATTCAGTGATAATAATTGCTTCCCGTTCTGGACGGTTGCGTGGGGTAAGGGTTTCAATATTGGCCACACCCCTCATGGTAATTGAACCACGCCCAGTGGTGTAAGCTTCTTTAATACCACTAACTCCCAATATCTGCGCCCCAGTGGGGAAGTCAGGCCCGTGAATATACTGCATTAACTGAATATCAGTTATTTCGGGATTGTGAATTAGTGCTACTAACCCATCAATCAATTCTCCCAAATTATGCGGAGGAATATTTGTAGCCATGCCTACTGCAATTCCCGAAGAACCATTGAGCAGGAGTTGAGGAATGCGGGAGGGTAAAACCGTGGGTTCTTGTTGGGAACCATCGAAGTTATCGGCAAAATCTACGGTTTCAGCTTCAATATCTTGGAGGAGAGAAACACTGGTTAGGGCGTGCAGACGACATTCTGTGTACCGCATTGCCGCCGGCGGATCATTGTCTACTGAACCAAAGTTACCATGTCCACTGATGAGAGGCGATCGCATGGAGAAATCCTGTGCCATCCGCACCAAAGCATCATACACTGCCGTGTCACCGTGGGGGTGATATTTACCCAATACTTCCCCCACCACACGGGCGCACTTTCTAAAGGGGCGATCATGTAGTAAACCCAGTTCGTGCATGGCATAGAGGATGCGACGATGCACAGGTTTAAGACCATCCCTAGCATCTGGCAGCGCCCGACCTACAATGACGCTCATGGCGTATTCTAGATAAGACCGCGACATTTCACCTCGCAAATCCGTCGGGATAATCCTCTCCTGTGAGGTTGTCATAAACTCCAAAACTCCAAAAAATGTAGATTTTAGCTTTCAACTTGACAAAAGACAAAATTATGTCAAATTAACTTTGAATAGTTGTCATATTTTGCTTCAATTCTAACATATTGTCACGCAATTTGCACAAATACTATCCAATCTCCAAAAATAGTAAATTTACAACTTAAGTATAACGACTAAATTCCTAAAAACAATCTGCAAACCTGGGCGATAATTTGCATTTAAAAATAACTTTTAGAAATGAAAACAAACAGTATTTTTTATGATTTTATTCTCAAAAATAAATTTTAAAATCTGATTGTAAGCATTGGCAAATTCTGCTATCTTTATGCCTTCTTGCCTATTCTCTGTTCCCTACTAATATGTAAGAGGTTGTTTGATAGCGTTCACGAAGTGTGCCGTATCCCTGCGGGAGCCGGAGGCATCAGGCATAGCGTGCCGGAAGCATAAAGTGATCTATGATTGCTTACCCCCCTAGTAGTCTGTCAAGAACTAATTGACGGGTTCATTCGTTGCCATTTTGATTCTTCCTTCTTCCTTCGTGTCCTTCGTGCCTATATCCCTCCGGTCCCGTCAGGGATACGTGGTTCGTTTCTTATCCGTCAAAATTTACTTGACAGACTACTAGTAAACTGCGGCGTAAATGAGACAACCATTCCCAATCGCCAAAAATCTTACTCCATCTTACTTTTGACTTTTGACTTTTGACTTTTGACTTCCGCCTTGCGGTGCTA
>JANMGZ010000535.1:0-1840 GCA_031374905.1 Dolichospermum sp. OTE_70_metabat_362_sub | reverse complement strand
ACCTCAATTGCTAAATCTGGATTTTCCTTTTTTTCTCCGATATAATAAGATTCGTCAGGTTCAAAGGAAGCACTTTTTTCTTTTGCGCGACGAGTAGCACTACCTACTGGGATGAAGTTTATACCTTTTTCAAAAAAGTATAATGCTAAGAATATAGCAATTACACTTCTAATAGTTTCGTGTTGTTCACCAAGTGTCATAAATTCGATGTACCCATCAAGATAAGTTATCCGCAAACGTCCTGGATCTGCGGTTAAGGTTTCTATTGTTTCAAATTCCTCCCAAGTGTAATAACTAGGTAGAAGAAATCGCTGTTCGGAAATTGTGGTGGTTTTGTCTAAGGTTTGGATAGTCATAGTAATTTTATGGTTATGACTTTATCTTGATTATAACTCATGGTCAAAGATCCCCGACTTCTTTGTGTATATTTTTATATGATATCAATAATCAATCTTAGAAGTCGGGGATCTAAATCAGGTGAGGTGAATGTTTCTAGGTGTATCTGTGATGGTTCTATTGTCTTCTCTTGTTTACATGATCGCTGGTGATAGTTGGGTGAGATGAGGTGAACAGATACAGGGTTTTTCGATTGTAATTTAGCGTTATTAATGGTGGGTTATGTTATTGCTAACCCACTGAAAGTATTACTTATTTCCTAAAAATTCATCTACGGTAATTCCTGCTTGTCTAATTAAACTTCTGAGTAACCCTGGTGCTAGTTCTTTATGATTGGGAACTGATAAAATGGGTTTTGATTCGTGCCAAAGTATGATATGACTTCCGGTTTGATGATCTACAGCATAGCCAAATTTTTCAAAGATTTTGACTGTTTGTTTACCGGAAATATTTGATAAGCGTCCCATTTATACTACTACTTCCCCTACAAAAGATTGAGATTCTTTGGTTACATAGGGTTTTCCATGTTTTTCTAATACGTGAAGATAGCCTTTAATAGCATCTTTGATATTTTCAATTGCTTCATCTAAGCTTTTACCTTGACTGACACAACCAGGAAGTTCTGGTACTTCAGCAACGTAACCTAGATATTCTGAATCATAGGTGAATATTACTTGAAATTTCATACAGGAGGGGTTTGTATATTTGTGTGCTGATTATTAATATATCTAATTTTCTTGGCTAGTTGTTCGAGGATTTGATTTTGTTCGGGTGATAATTCTCAGGTGAGGTGAATGTTTCAGTGGTGTATCTGTGATGGTTCTATTGTCTTCTCTTATTTACATGATAGTTGGTGATAGTTGGTGATAGTTGGGTGAGATGATGTGAACAGATACAGGGTTTTTGGGTTGTGATTTAGGATTATTAATAGTGGGTATTGTTGGGTTTCCTTGCGTCAACCCAACCTACGCCGTAATTTTTATGTTCATGAAACTAATTCATCAATTTTTGCTGTTTCGTGATTTTTCTGATTTTGAGAAAATTCTTCAAATAATGTAAAAAACCTATCTAAGTAGGTAAACAGGAAAATTTAAAGGTATGTAACGGTATGTAAAGTTGTCTCAACGCGAGATTCTGATTGAGTTTCAGCCATTTCACAAAACGCAATAAATGTCGCTTTTATTATGTACACCTACTTACTGCACTTTTTTCATCGGCTGAATGGAAGAGAAGAATACTTGACCATAATTGACCTGTTTCTACATTGAACTTGTGTCTTATCCATTGTAAAAAAGTTTGAAATTCTGTTTCTTCTGCTGTTAAGGGAATACCAATTTCTCGACGTGCAAAATAGTATCCATCTAAAAATGCTTGGAGGCTAAAAATAGAGTTTTTACCTAAATACATTGCAGGTCTTTTTTTGATCTTTTGCAGCAATTTGTAG
>JANMGZ010000527.1:0-4471 GCA_031374905.1 Dolichospermum sp. OTE_70_metabat_362_sub | reverse complement strand
TGATTCTTGGTCCGGTGACAGCGATTATTTTGGGAATATTCTTCAACCTGAATTTAGTTTACAAGATGCAATTTCTCAAGGTGCATTAGTCCATTATATCTATAATCCGGTGTTGGTAGAATTAACGGAAAATGAGAGCATTGCTTATTTAAAATTAACCAAAAAAATTGGGCGTTCTCTGCTTTATCGAGATCGAGATATGGGAGAAACTGGAGATTTTGAAGACAACGAAGATATCAAATCATTATTAATGCAAAGGGCGCGATTAGTTGGCACTGCGGAAAATAAATTAATAGCCTTACAAGAGTTAATGGCAACTCGTCGAGAAACTACCCACACACTATTTTATTGTAGTGATGGTTCTCAAGAAATCGGACAACGTTATTCTTTGCGTCAACTCAAAGCTGTTTCTCAAATTTTAGGAGGAGAATTAGGTTATAAAGTCAGTACCTATACAGCCAATACTTCTTTAGAAGAAAGGGAAACTTTACGTCGTCAATTTGAAAGTGGAGAATTACAGGGTTTAGTGGCAATTCGGTGTTTAGATGAAGGTGTAGATATTCCCGCTATTCAAACTGCTGTGATTTTATCAAGTTCAGGAAATCCTCGGCAATTTATCCAACGTCGGGGAAGGGTTTTGCGTCCTCACCCTGGCAAAGAACGGGCAACGATTTTTGATATGATTGTTCTACCGCCAGATTTGGATAGAGAAACTATTGAAGTGGAACGAAATTTATTAAAGAAGGAATTACGGCGGTTTGTGGAATTTGCTGATTTAGCTGATAATGCTGGAGAAGCAAGAATGAAGTTATTAGCATTGCAAAAAAGATATGGGTTATTGGATATTTAACAAAGTTAAAAAACTCCCAAAAAAAACCTCAACTATTCGTAATATTTATTGGAAGATTCAGGTAAGTGAGGTTAAAATTACAAGCAATGTCTAAATCTGAAGTAGAACTATGAAGACGGCTGAAAAACTGGCTGCTGGTTGGTTACTCACACTCGGATTCATGTTTTTGGCGATATCAGTCTCAGAAGCCATAGATAAATCGGCTCAATCACCAGTAACGGTATATCCTGTGGAGGGGGAACAGGTATTTTCACCTCCCAATGCGGCTCAGGAGAGTAAAGATACTATTGTAGGGGGGATAATTTTTGGAGTTCCTAGCGCAATATTGGGGAGTTGGTTAGCATTAGGATTGTATAAACAAAGTCAACAAGAGAAAAAAGCCTTAAATCAGCAAAATAACGCCCAATTACAAGCGCAGTTTTATCAAATGTTACTACAAAATCAAGGACGAGTAACTCTGTTAAGTTTTGCTATGGAGTCCCAATTGCCGGCAGGGGAAGCTAAACAATATTTAGATAAAAAAGCTAAAGAATTTAATGCGAATTTTCAAGTAACTGAAGAAGGGGCTGTATCATATCATTTTGATGTTTAATAGGTCAGATGACACAGTTTTTCTTAACTATAGCCGCCATTTTTGGCGGTTTGTCTGTGGCTGGTGGTGCTTTTGGCGCTCATGCTTTGCGGGAAAAAATCAGCGAGCGCTCTTTAGAAATATTTGACACTGGCGCTCGTTATCAAATGTATCATGCGATCGCACTTTTGTTAGTCGCTATCCTCATCAGTCGTTCAGAAAATCCCCCGACGACGCTTTTAGTGAGTGGTTGGTTATTTATTATTGGTGTCGTGATTTTTTCCGGTAGCTTATATGCTCTGAGTTTAACAGGTATTAAGTCTTTAGGCGCAGTTGCCCCATTAGGAGGATTGGCATTAATGCTGGGTTGGGGTGCTTTGGCTGTGGCTGGTGCAACTATCAAGTTTTAATCAGTAGCAAATGGGAAATGGGGTCTAAACCATGACTTAAAATCCGCTGTTACTTCTTGCCTATTGTTTTTTCTCTCTTATGTATTGAAAAATAGTATCATCAGTTGGTGACATCAAGTAGGTAGAATATTACCGCAGTCTTAATAAAATAGGTGTAGCCAGAACGTGAAAATATTTGTATATCACACTCCCGAATTGACCCCAAATGATATAGTTCCAGAATGTGCGATCGCCGTTGATGTTCTGCGAGCAACTAGTACAATGGCCACAGTATTAGCCGCTGGAGGTGAAGCTGTACAGGTTTTCAGCGATTTAGAGCAACTGATGACAGTGAGTGAACAATGGCCTTCCCAAAAGCGACTCAGGGCTGGAGAACGGGGTGGGGCTAAAGTAGCTGGTTTTGAGTTGGGTAACTCACCCTTAGATTGCACAGCCGAATTAGTTGCCGGCAAAAGGTTATTTATTAGTACCACCAATGGGACAAGGGCTTTACAACGGATTCAAAATGCCCCTATTGTCCTCGCAGCGGCTTTAATTAATCGGGCAGCAGTAGTGAAATTTCTCCTAGAAAAGCAACCGGAAACTGTTTGGATTGTAGGTTCTGGCTGGGAAGGTAGTTATTCTTTAGAGGATACAGTATGTGCGGGGGCGATCGCTCATAGTATTTGGCAACAAACTAATTGTACACTAGAAGAAATCAGTGGTAATGATGAAGTGATTAGTGCGATCGCTCTTTATTCCCAATGGCAAAACGACCTATTAGGACTACTCCACCAAGCTAGTCATGGTCAACGACTATTACGCTTAGAATGTTTAGAAGACCTCAAATATTGTTCCCAAACCGATACTTTAGATATTCTCCCTATGCAAACAGAACTAGGAGTATTAAAAAGTCAAAATAACTAATCTTTAGTCAGGAGTCAGGAGTCAGGAGTCAGGAGTCAGGAGTCAGGAGTCAGAAGAAAGAAGAAAGAAAGAATAAAATTTCTTCCCATCTCTTTTCTCTACCAAATCAAACATAATAATCAAGAATTTTTCATCCTGTTAATCCTTGAATCCTGGACATCCTGATTCAGACAATAATCAGAAATTTTTCATCCTGTTAATCCTTGAATCCTGGACATCCTGATTCAGACAAAGATACACCTAACCACCCGGCAAAATTCTCCATTTCTAAGGAAGAAGGATTTTCCACGGACTTAAGTTGATATTTGCCAGTAATAGGTGCAGCCAAAGTAACAGAATAAGTCCGCAATTCATCTTGATGAAAAACAGTAACTTGAATAGAATCATTTTCCTGGTAATCCTTCAATCGTTCATTTAACTGATTTCCCACCCTAATTCCATCAATCGCTAATAACTCATCTCCAGCATCAATACCCACTTTTTGTGCAGGTGAACCCGCTTCTACAAACTTAATTATCTCCCGACCATTTTCACTATTTATCCTCACACCCAAATAAGGTTCTTCATGCTTTTCTTCAACTAATTGCAAACCAAAATGTTGCAAATATTGATTAAAAGGTAAATCTTCCAAACCATGAAGATAGCGTTGCCAGAAATCGCCTAAATCCATACCCGCTACAGACTCAATCACTCCCTCTAACTGTTCAGGAGTATAACCAATTTCGTCCTTGCCAAACTCCTCCCACATTTGCCGCATCACATCATCTAAAGAATATTGATTTTTATGATGAACGCGAATTAATAAATCTAATAAAAGTGATACCATTTCCCCTTTAATATAATAGGAGATTTGAGAATTACCACTATTAGCATCTGGACGATAAAGTTTAATCCAAGCATCAAAACTTGACTCAGATAAAGGTTGGACTTTCCGTCCTGGAGTCAGCAAATATCTAGTAATTTCCTTACTCAAATAATTCAAATATGCCTTGGTATTATAAATACCCGCCCGTAGAGGAATGATTAAATCATAATAACTGGTTGTTCCCTCACAAAACCATAAAGATGGTGTATAGTTTTCTTGATCATAATCAAACACTTCTAAGCCCAGAGGCCGAATTCTTTTAACATTCCATAAATGAAAAAATTCATGGGCAACTAATTGTAAAAACGGCTCATATTTATCCAAAGTCCGAAATCCAAACTTTTGATAAATTAAAGAACAAGAGTTTTTATGTTCTAAACCACCAAAACCTTGCTGAAGTAAATGCAGAAAAAATACATATCTATCATAAGGTAAACCACCGAACATTCGTGATTCTACCTCAATGATTTTTTGGCAATCAGCAATCATTTGTTGTGGTTGAAAATTTCCTTTTCCCCAAACGGCTAATTCATGGGGTTTACCCAAAACTTCAAACTTATATAATTGATGAAAACCAATTTCAAAAGGACTATCAACTAAGGTATCAAAATCTTTTGCTAAAAAAGTATTTGTTGTTTCTGCAACTGTTGGTAAATCAGTAGTTATTTGCCATTTAGGGTTGGCTGGAATCACTGTAATCTGCATGGGCAAATTTTCCCAACCAGGGATTCTCAAAAACAATGCTGCACCATTAAAGTAACCATGAGTAGCATCTAAATGATTTGTTCTTACTGTCAATTCATTAGCAAATACACGATAATGAATAGTTACTTCTGAAATATCGCCTTTTTCTACTTGCCAATGATTTT
>JANMGZ010000486.1:0-7569 GCA_031374905.1 Dolichospermum sp. OTE_70_metabat_362_sub | reverse complement strand
TAATTAGTTTATAATAACTGGAAAATTTTTCTTAATTATGCAAATTCACCTCTCACTAAATCTCCCTCTCATGGGTTGCGGAACTTGGGCTTGGGGAAACCAACTGCTCTGGGGATACAATGAAAGCATGGATAACCAGTTGCAGGAGGTATTTAATCTCTGTGTCAGCAATGGGATTACATTATTTGATACTGGCGATTCCTACGGTACAGGCAAATTTAAGGGACGGAGTGAGTTACTTTTAGGAAGATTTGCCCAAGCATATCAAGGAATAAATCAAGAGAATATTTGCATTGCTACTAAGTTAGCTGCTTATCCTTGGAGATGGACAAGAAACTCAATTATATCAGCTTGTCATTCCTCTGCAAAAAGATTAGGTAAAAATGTTGATTTGGTGCAAATGCACTGGTCTACAGCTAATTATGCGCCTTGGCAAGAAGTGGGTTTATTAGATGGTTTAGGTGATTTGTATGAGCAAGGTTTAGTGAAGGGTGTGGGCTTATCTAATTATGGGACTAAAAGACTTTTATGGGTGCATAAAAGATTTCAGGAAAGAGGTATATCAATTAAAACTTTGCAGGTGCAATATTCGCTTTTATCTACCTATCCAGTAACGGAATTAGGTTTAAAGGATGTTTGTGATGATTTGGGAATTACATTAATTGCTTATAGTCCTTTAGGGTTGGGTTTATTAACAGGGAAGTTTTCCGAGAATGGCAGTTTTCCCAAAGGGATTCGCGGATTTTTATGTAAGCGGTTGTTACCAGGTATGAAGCCGCTTTTAGGCTGTTTGCGAGAAATAGCAAATACGAGAAATAAAACTATGTCTCAAGTGGCTATTAATTGGTGTATTAGTAAAGGCACAATTCCCATTCCTGGGGCTAAAAATGTCGAACAAGCGAAAGAGAATATTGGGGCTTTGGGTTGGTTTTTGAGTGATGGTGAGGTGATAGATTTGGATAATGCTGCTGATAGGGTGGAGAAAAAGATGGTGCAGAATATTTTTCAGACAAAGTGAGATATTTTTTTATATTAATCTCTTGATTGAATTAAATATTGACTCAGATTATATAATAATAGTTGATGTATTTTGCTGGAAATTGACCCAATTGAGCCAATTATATTGTTACGAGTAATCACTGTTAAAAAACTCAGTCTAATTACAGATGAACTAACTGAACCACTAGATTAAACCTTATTTTCCTATTATACCCCTGTCATAATTCAAATTATAATTTTCTTCACACAACATAGGGTAGGCAAAATTGCCTACCCCAGATTACTTTGCGTCTTTGCGCGAAACTAACCTAAATTAATTTCCTTCCCGTAACTTATCCAAAACACTACGATCTTCCAAAGTCGAAGTATCCCCCGATATTTCCTGTCCTGATGCCAAATTCCGCAATAAACGCCGCATAATCTTCCCAGAACGGGTTTTCGGCAAAGCATCAGTAAACCTGATTTCACCAGGACGAGCGATCGCTCCAATCTCATTGACAACGTGCTTTTTCAGTTCCTTACTCAACTCCTCACTAGGTTGATAAGTCCCCTCCAAAGTCACAAAAGCTACAACTTCCTCACCCTTCAGATCATCCGGTTTACCGACCACAGCCGCCTCAGCCACCGCCGGATGAGACACTAGAGCAGATTCAACTTCCATCGTCCCTAAGCGGTGTCCAGAGACATTCAGGACATCATCCACACGCCCCATCACCCAAAAATAGCCGTCCTCATCCTTTCTCGCACCATCGCCGGCAAAATACGTATAATTACCATTTTGAGGCGGAATATGTTCCCAATAGGTGCGGCGGAAGCGATCAGGATCACCGTACACAGTCCGCATCATTCCCGGCCAAGGATGACGAATTGCTAAATAACCACCTTCGTTATCAGGGACAGTATTCCCTTCTAAATCCACCACATCCGCAATAATACCAGGGAAAGGTAGCGTTGCTGAACCTGGTTTAGTGGCAATTGCCCCAGGTAAAGGTGTAATCATAATCCCACCTGTCTCCGTTTGCCACCAAGTATCCACAATTGGACAGCGTTCACCACCAATGATTTTGTGATACCACATCCAAGCTTCGGGGTTGATAGGTTCACCCACACTTCCCAGTAATCGCAGAGAAGAAAGATTGCGTTTGTTAGGATGGTGTTCACCCATTTTGATAAAGGCGCGAATTGCTGTGGGTGCAGTATAAAAAGTAGTTACACCGTATTTTTCAATTACATCCCAGAAACATCCAGGATTAGAAGCACGGGGCGCACCTTCATACATGAGAGTAGTTGCACCGTTGGAAAGAGGCCCATAAACAATATAGCTGTGTCCCGTAATCCAACCCACATCAGCAGTACACCAATATACATCAGTATCTTTGAGATCAAAAATCCATTTGGTCGTGATATGGCTGTATAAGTTATAACCGCCTGTCGTATGCACAACCCCCTTAGGTTTACCCGTACTACCAGAAGTGTAGAGAACAAACAGCATATCTTCGCTGTCCATTGGTTCTGCGGGACAATCAGCGGACACGCCTTTTTGTAAATCGTGCCACCAATGGTCACGCCCTGCTGCCATCTGTGTTTGTTGATTTGTGCGTTTCACAACTAGCACATTTGTAATGCTGGGAACTGCATTATTTTCTAAAGCTTTATCTACCTGTTCTTTGAGGGGAACAATTGCATCTTTGCGCCAACCACCATCGGCTGTGATCACTAACTTGGCTTCGGCATCATTTAAGCGATCGCGTAGAGCTTCAGCACTAAAGCCACCAAAAATAACGCTATGAGGTGCGCCAATTCTCGCACAGGCTAACATGGCAATGGCAGCTTCAGGAATCATCGGCATATAAATACCAATGCGATCGCCTTTTTTTGCCCCCAACTGCTTTAATACATTCGCAAACTGGCATACTTCCCGATGCAATTGGGCATAAGTCAGAGTCCGTGAATCTCCCGGTTCTCCTTCCCAAATTAACGCTGCCTTATTTTTACGCCAAGTAGTGAGATGTCTGTCAAGACAGTTGTAAGAAATATTAATCTTACCATTCACAAACCACTTGGCAAAAGGTGGTTGCCAATCTAGGACGGTATCCCATTTTTGAAACCAATCTAACTCATTTTCTGCCAATTCTGCCCAAAATTGCTGAGGATCAGCTTTAGCTTTATCGTAAAGTCGCTGATAATCTGCTAAACTTTTGATCTGGGCATTTTCTGAAAAATCACTGGTAGGCGGAAAAAGCCGCTTTTCCTGTAAAATGGATTCTATCGTTGGTTGAGACATAATGATGGATGCAAACGATATTGTGACTGAAAACTATTTTTAACGAAGTTGAGCTAAACAACCTTAGATTTTTATGAAGTTGCACTCAGTGTAAAGATTATTTACTGATATGCTCATCTAGTATTACTCTAGTACGAAAATTAATTAACGCTGAATTTCTCAGTGCCGTAGTAAAATAAAAAAATGATGTTTTTAACAACCTTATTTACTCATCAAGTTCAATATCAATCTTTAGGTACTGTATTAGTGTTTTACAATAGGGTATAGTTTGCAAGCAAGAGAAATTAAGGATAAACTAAATTTACTGATCGAGCAAGCCTCTGGAATAGATCCAAATCTCACGATAAAATTAAGGGAGATCAACCGTTGGATTAAACATATCAAGCTTGGTTCTCTGATATCCAAACCAATCGTTGTCGCTTTTTTATTAGAAGTAATTACGGACTCTAGGGTTTGGTTAGCGATTAAATCTTTACCTGCGGAGGAAGACCAAAAACTCCAGTTTGAGCAAATGACCGCCAATGAAAGATATTGGTACGGTTGTCTATTCCCTAAATGGATAAACGCCACAGACACCAAATTTTATATTTGGAAGAAAAAAATGATGGCGGGGGAGTTTAATCAGGCTGATAGTGATATCATTAAATATATAGCTCAGGATGTTGTTCACCGAGAAGGGGATTTTTGGCGGCGTTATATAGCTGACCTTTCTATGGCAACAGACCTGATTGTTAGCAATCATCAAAATAAACCACTCTGTATTCAAGTTACCAGTGTCAGCGAAGAATTCCATAGCACAAAATATCAAAAGTGGCAAAATTCACTGCAATTGTGGGAAATAGAAAGAGGATTATTCCTAAGCTACAATCCCCAAGAAAGTGATTTTATCCATCAGTTAGTCAATGTCGCACTGTATAACAGCGATCATCTTGCAGAAGGAAAGTATATGAATTTTTCCTGATTCCCAAATATTGAAATCGAAATTTGTGTCCTAGCCAACATCACTAATCCGCTGAAAACACCATCTATGGTTAACCAACAACAGACTAATAGTAGCGCTCAACTCGAAAATCTGACAGAAGCGTTAGCAGCAGCCCGGAATATGCAGCAAGATTGGCTAAATTATGGATTAAATTTTGTTCATATTTATGTAGAAGATGTGGAAGGAGATTGGCTAGAAACCTGGGGAGATGATGAAACATCCAATCCTTTATTTGATGCTATTAAAGACTTTTTAGTTAGTGATGATGATGTAGCTATCAAAATTAGAAAGTATGTAGGAGATACATCATTGTTTGATTTAGCAGTAGATTTAGAAGAATGTTTGAGAATCTCTAGAGAGAATGACAAAATATCTGCTGTAAAAGATGTGTTATCAAGTAATATTGATATTGATAATTTGGAACTATTAGATTTAGCGAATAATTTTGTAGATAAGTGTTGCCACAAAAATTCAGAACCTAGAATTATTGAAGTATAGTTTTAGGCTATAGCAAAAATTAGATCCCTACAGTGGTATGCAATTGCATGAGATATATCATAGCCCTTTCCTCGCTTGCAGGGAGGGGTGGGGTTCTTGTATCTCACTCAATCGAGAACCGCTATAACTTCTTAAAGAAGCAAGAGATATTCTTAATCACGATTCATTTATACGTGATATGTACGTAATTTGATGATATCACTCACCCAAAAAGGATATAAATTTTAATAATTTATTCTTAACCACAAGATAATTCACTATCCTTTGTTGCTATAATAACGATTACAGTATCAGTAAATCAAACTAGATACAACAGGTCATTACAAACACAAAATTGATAAATCAATAGTTATATATGATCAGGTTCAACAATAGTTCCTGAAATGTTTCTATTGATTCTCGATTTTCATGATCAATCTGTGAGGAGTTTCCATGAACATAAAAATAGCCAGTGCTTGCAGTATAGGTGTGCTGTATCTATTCGCGGGAATATTACCAGCACAAGCGATAGATGCGTTCGCAGAAGGTTTTGCCAGTTTAGATGAACATACACAAAATCGTCAAACTGTCAAGTCTTCTGAAATTAGCAAACTATCATTAAGTGATCAAAAAGTCCCTATTGTATCAACCAAAGACAAAACATCAGCAGATTCATCAATAGAACAGGTAACATCTGTATCCCAACTTGCCGATGTTCAGCCTAACGACTGGGCTTTTGGGGCATTACAGTCTCTAATTGAGCGATATGGCTGTATTGCAGGATATCCCAATGGCACATTTCGCGGGAATCGCGCGTTAAGCCGCTATGAATTTGCGGCTGGTTTAAATGCTTGTTTAGATAGAGTTAACGAGTTAATTACTACTGCAACCGCTGATTTACCATCAAAGCAAGACATGATGACCTTGCAAAAACTGCAAGCAGACTTTTCCAGTGAATTGGCAACATTACGGGGAAGAGTAGATGCAGTAGAAGCACGGACAACAGAATTAGAAAAAAATCAATTTTCGACAACCACTAAATTAAGTGGAGAAGCCATTGTTGCCGCTATTGGTGCTACGGGGGGTGCTTCTGGGAATAGTACAAATATAGTTTTAAACAACCGAGTCCGTTTAAACTTAACCACCAGCTTCACAGGTAAAGATTTACTCATCACTGGGTTGCAAGCGCATAATTTCTTAGGTGGTGTAGGTGGTACTGGCAGCGTTCAAAACAGTTTAGGACTATCCTCATCTCTACTGAGTGCCAGTAGCGCCCGGACTAGCTTTGAACCCCAATTTCCCGGAGTTGATCCCAAAAATCTATCCCCTGTTGGTGCAAACTCTGTTCAGCTTTACAAACTGCTGTATATCTTTCCGGTTGCTAATAAATTAACCCTATTTGCCGGAACTGGTGCGGAAGTATCTGATGCTTTCCCTGCCATTACACCCTTCTATGGAGAGGGACAAGAATCTATCTCTCGGTTTGCGAATTTAAACCCTGTTCTTAGGGTTTCTGGGGGTACTTCTGGTTCTGGTTTAGCCTCTGCGGCTGGCTTTATTTACAGTATATCTCCGCAATTGGATTTGAGAGCTTTATACGGTAGTGTGAATGCGAATCTGCCTCAAGATGCACCTAACATAGCGCCTGGAGTTTCTAATACACCTTTAGGATCAGGGCTATTTGGTGGTAGTAGTGTAATTGCTACACAACTAACTTTTAAACCCTCCAAATCCATAGATATTGGCTTAAACTATGCCAATAGTTATCACCAAATCAATATTTTAGGTACGGGATTAACGAGAAGTGATATTGGTTCAGATTTGTTGACCAGTGGTGCTTTGGCAAGTGTGCCACTGGGAACACCTGTAAAACTCAACTCCTTTGGTGGTACTCTTACTTGGCGTTTTTCTCCCAAGGTGGCTTTATCCGGTTATGGTGCAGCCATGTTTGTAGATGATTCTTCCCCTGACCCTGCTGTAAATGCTTCCACAACCTTCACCAGTTGGATGGTGGGTTTACACTTTAAGGATTTAATCAAACAGGGGAATACCGCAGGGTTACTATTTGGACAACCTCTTTACCGCACAGATGTTAGTGGATCTGCCACACTTACTGATATAGATGTAGCAGGAGTAAATAGAGCGACACCTTACCATCTAGAAGGTTATTACCGTTTCCGTGTGAGTGATAATATCAGTATTACTCCAGGTGCGATTGTCCTATTTAATCCTGAAGGAAACAAAGCTAACGACACCACAGCTATAGGGGTTCTGCGGACTACTTTTACTTTCTAGAACACCGATTCAGCAATATTATCTCAGGGGTTTAGCAATGCTAAATCCCTGTAAGTCGTTTTAGGGAATAGGACATTTTTTGTTTCTTGTTTCCCATTGCCTTTTTTGTAAATTTTTCCTAAAACAGTATATTAATCCAATATATATTAATCTCATACAGTAAAATAGCGTAGAGAGCAATAAACTAAGTATTAACCATCATGAATTTGCCAAAATATTTCCTGTATCTAAGAAAACTAATCAGCATTATTTCACCAACACTATTAATTACATCTACCCTGCCTACACAGTTACTGGCACAGCCATTACCAATGAAAATAAGTCTGGAGTTCCCGTCTGGAGATTCTAGAGGCACACCTAAATCAACACTCGGTGGAGGAAGAAGAGGAAATTCATGTCTCACACGTGACAAAAAGAAACCCTCTTTAACTGCCTTAATGCCTAATAGAAGTAATAAAAGTCTCACAATTTCCGCAACTCCAGAATTCTATTTTTATGTTCCCACAAGTACCGCAACTACTGGAGAATTTGT
>JANMGZ010000457.1:0-9455 GCA_031374905.1 Dolichospermum sp. OTE_70_metabat_362_sub | reverse complement strand
ATTAGACCAGCACTCATGATTTTTCTCCTCATCCACCCTTGCAATTTTACCTGGTTTAGGGAATGAAACAGCCCTGGGGATTAGGGGGTGGGGTTATTAATTACCAAAAAGATTAATTATCTCTAATCCAAAGAGCTAAACCACCACCACGCCCACGGGCAGCAATCAAATCTTCGGTAACTAAAAAGAAAGCAAAAAAAGCTAATTTAGCTATAGGTTGATCATCAAAATCTTCAATTTCAACTTTATCTGAACTAATCGGTTTATTGACAAACATCCAACTAAATAAACTAATTTGCATTTGGATAAAATCAAAAGCTAATAAATTCTTTTTTCCTAAATATTTTATTGGTCCTGTGAGTTTGAATAAAATCGCTCCTAGTTGAACTTGATTAGCAATTTCCCCTGTTCCTAAAGCCTTTACCTCATTGGTATTAAAGCAAAGATGAATTTTCGTAAATTTCGGGACATACCAACCCTTACCTAAAATAATTCCGCCCCGGTTTTTGACTTTTTTAGTCCCCGTAGCCAAACAAAGTCGCCATTTACCATTTAGAGATTCAAAAGGGTAATTTAACTTTTGTAATTTGGCTGTTTTTTCCGCTTCTAGCAAAGCATTTACAACTAATTCAGCCGCAGGAACTGGACTTCCTTCTCGATACGCAGTAGCAGCACGGGATAAGGATGTGATAAAGTCAGAAGGAGAATGAGATATTAAATTAGCTGTCATAAAAGTATTTTTTATGTAAGTATTGCTATGTTTTTTCATAAACTAACTAAATTGTAACGTTTATTTAATTAGCTTCTTAATTAGAGTATAATGAATATACGATTTTTAGCTAAGATTTTAGTCGCTAGAAACTCAAGTAATTGTTTGTGGTTTGGGAAGTGTAATAACTCACCTATAGAGATAATGAGGTGGAAATATGGATACTAAAAAACTCCTGAAGTCATATAAATCAGGAGAAAGGAATTTTCCATGCATAAATTTGCACCAAGCTAAGTTGAATCATGCTGATTTGAGAGGAATAAATTTAGAAGCAGCAGATTTAAGCGGTGCTGATCTTAGTAGAGCAAATTTAAGCGGTTGTAATCTTAGTAGAGCAAATTTAACTAATGCTGATTTAACTAGAGCAAATTTAGAAAATGCAAACTTAAGTGAAGTTAACTTAATTGGTGCTGATTTAACTAGAGTCAGCCTCAAAAAAACTAACCTAAGTCGTGCTGATTTGCGAACTGCAAATTTAACTTCAGCAAACTTAATAGGTGCAAACTTAAATCAAGCAGAAATGAGTGGTGCTGACTTTACAGGTGCAAATCTCCATAAAGCCAATTTAATTGATAGTAATATCAATGAAGCCGAATTAATGGGTGTTGATTTAACAACAACTATCATTACAGAATTCGAGATAACTGGAGAAATTTTGCATATAGGTTTATCCCATAAATGGATAACTTGGGCTGGTAGTTATTGATAATTTGACAACCTTGCAGAATCAATATAACACCAATTTGAAACCAGCATGAAATAAATAGATTAATATAGGCGGGTTTACTCGCCTTTTATGTGATCATAATTGATATTATGTAGGATTTTTGATTATAGTCAATTTGATGATTAATTACGATAAGATTACAGTAAATCAGATATATTTAAACAACACTTCAATTTCTGTATTTACTTCTTCTTACCTCCTTTCTGCCTTTGCGGCTCTGCGTGAGATATAAAAATGTGATTCATTTATCTAAAAATGCCTTGAAAAGAATTTTTCATAAATAAAATGTCCGCAAGGGCGGACATTATCAGGGCTTCTGTCACTTTTATTGGCTACAATCATGTCTGGAACATGATGCTTTTATTGTTAATGATGAGAATAAAAAAATCAAGCCTTTTTCCGATATAAACTAGACATAATTAAGTGCATTATATCTTAGAGGAGTCAGGAGTCAGGAGTCAGGAGTCAGGAGTCAGAAAGAAGAAGAAGAAAGAAAGAAGAAGGAAGAAGAAAGAATAAATAAAAGTTTAAAGGATATTTTTATTAATAGAAAAAACATCATTCTTCAGAGTTATATCTGCGGGAAGTATAAACCCAAATATGATTCTCCTGCTGGATTTTTCGAGTATGAGAAGAACCGATAATAATTACAGTTCGCATATCTGCTAATGTCGGTTCTAACTCTTCTAGGGTAATCACCTTGACTTCTTCTCCCTTTCTCCCTAAATTTCGTCCTAACACGACTGGAGTATGAGGTTTGCGGTGTTCCATTAAAATCTTTTTCGCGGCTGCTAGTTGCCAAGTGCGTTCTTTTGATACAGGATTATAAAAAGCAATCACAAAATCACTTATAGCCGCAGCGGTAATGCGTTGGGCAATAATTTCCCAAGGTTTCAAAATATCAGAGAGGGAAATCACACAAAAATCATGCCCCAAAGGCGCACCAATAGTGGCTGCTGCGGCTTGCATAGCGGAAATACCAGGAGCGACTTGAATATCAATTGTTTGCCATTCTGGTTTATTATACTGCTCTAAAACCTCAAAAACAGCCGCCGCCATTGCGTAAATACCGGGGTCGCCTGAAGATACAACTGCTACATATTTTCCCGCTGCTGCCAATTCTAACGCCTGATACGCCCTTTCTGCTTCTACTCGGTTATCTGATTCATGGATGCGCTTACCATCTGCGAGATGTCCAATTAAATTAATATAAGTTTTATAACCTACTAAATCCGTTGCTGAGGCTAGAATTTCCTTTACTTGCGGTGACATCCATTGAGATGCACCTGGACCTGTACCAATAATAGCTAATTTTCCCTGGGGTTGTCCTATTGTGGTGGGGTTAATAATTTGAGGCGATATGGCAATGGCAATAAAAGGAAACGAAGATGATACAATTCGAGCATCTGCGCCTGTAGCAGCTAAAGCCAATTCTGTTAATTCACTTTCGGGAAAGAAGCGGGTAGGAACTCCCAAAGCCTTAGCTATAGAGTGAAGTTGGGAATTATTCGCCAGGTGCAGCGGTGCAAATATGCCCGCTACTGCGGTAGGTGCTAAACTAGATTCTGCGAGGATTTGGTGAATGTGAGTAATTGTCTGTGCTTCTGGGTTGGTGAGAGCGATCGCAATTTTTCCAGGATGATAAACTAAACAATTAGAGTCAGAATTGCCCAAATTTTCGGTAACTTGAATAATTAACTCCCCATTTTCATCAATAGGTAAATTACTCTGACTCAACCAAGGCGCTATTCCCTCTAACCTAACTTTTCCCCCAGCTAATAAATCAGCAATAAATTTTTTCCCATGTTCTGGGTTAGCTAAAAGATATCCAGGGGGAGGAGATAACAAAGCAGTATGAAAGCGAATATCGCCTGTGGTGGTAATTGCTGGTTTAGTATTGAGTGATGATCCAATTTGACGCGCTAAATCATTGACCCCACTTAAACCACCTAAAAGCGGTACTACAGCACTACCATCTTCTGCTACAGCTAAAACTGGCGGTTCTTGCCCCTTGTCAGTTAGCAAAGGTGCAATTGTTCTAATAAGAATCCCAGCCGCACAAATACCAATTATCGGTGTACCAGCAGCGAATAATTCTCGCAAAGTTTCGCCAAAATTGCTAAAGCTAATATCAACATCATGAGTACGATTAACTAAACCATATAGTTTCGCACCTGATAAAACATTAGTAATTTTTCGCCCCACCATAACACTATTCTGACTCAAAACCACAACCGCAGGGGCTACCCTTGTATTCATAAAAGTTGAGAAAGGAATTGGTAATAGGTAATATTCCCCGGAGTGATAATTGTCAATTGTCAATTGTCAATTGTCAATTGCCTACAACTTACTTTTAGTAGGAATTACAATCATAGAAAAATAAGGTACATCTTCTGGATTAACTTCATCAAGGGGCAATATCCGCTGTTGTGTGCTTGTAGCGCGTTCAATATATCTAGCCCGAGAAGCTAGTCCTAATTCATGGAGAATATCCCTCACTTTAGCAAAATGACGGCCAAGTTTCATAATAGCCGCCGCGTCAGTGGCTAGAAGTTGGCTAATTAAGGCTTCTCTGGGTAGTGGTGCAGGTAAAACAGTAAGAATATCATTGTAATAGGTAAATGGTAAGCCCAAAGCCACGGGACAAGCCATGAGAGAGGAAACGCCGGGGACGACTTCCGTTTTATACTTATCAGCTAACCGAGTGAACAGGTACATGAAAGAACCGTAAAAAAATGGATCTCCTTCACAAAGAACTACCACATCCCGACCGGCTGCTAAATGGTCAGCAATGGGTTGAGTTTCTTGGTCATAGATAGATTTAGCTTTTTCTGGTTCTAAGGCGCGAGGAAGATGAAATCCTACCTCAATCTGACTATTATCCAAGTATGAAGAAACGATTTTTCTGGCGATACTTTCTTTATTGGTAGCTGATTGATAAGCGACAACTGGAGCAGAACGGAGAATACGCAAGGCTTTTAAGGTGATGAGTTCAGGGTCTCCAGGTCCCACACCAATTCCATAAAGACGACCTCCAGAGTTAGTCATTACTCTTCCTCACTGGCTAAAGCGTTAACAGCAGCAGCAGCGATCGCACTTCCGCCCCGTCTACCATGTAAAGTTATAAATGGGACATTGCGACTATCTGCGGCCAATGCGACTTTTGACTCGGCTGCACCCACGAAACCAACAGGAAAGCCCAATATTAACGCCGGTCTGGGGATGCCTTCGTCTAGCATTTCCAATAGCCTAAATAGGGCTGTTGGTGCATTTCCAATCACCACAATTGCCCCTTCTATATGAAAACGCCAGAATTCTAAAGCCGCTGCTGACCTGGTATTTCTTAATCTTTTGGCTAATTGTGGCACTTCTGGATCATTGAGGGTACAGAGAACTTTATTATTTTTGGGTAATCTTTTTTTGGTAACACCTTCCGCTACCATGTAAGAATCACACAAAATCAGTGAACCACCAATTAGGGCTTTTTTTCCAGCTTCTACCGCTGTTGATGAATATTCTAAGTCATTGACAATATCCGTCATTCCACAGGCGTGAATCATCCGAACAGCAACTTTTGCTACATCTTCAGGGAATCTTTCCAGGTTGGACTCTGACCGAATAATTTCAAAGGAATTACGATATATTTCGTTACCATCACGGATGTAATCAAACATGATATTTTCAGGTTGTAAAGGTTAAATTGGACTGTGATTTTGGTGATTTATGTGATTAAGATGATTAGATAAGTACCTGTGCAATATTAATTTCCTATGTTTTAATTCTGTATCCTTGATTGGATAAAGCACACAGACAAATAAAATGTGAATTCTGCATTAATACTTAAATAATCCGTTTAATTGGTGGCTGTGACGCTGAACAAATTGGGCAAAGGTTTCTTGTAGACTTAGACGTTGTTTTTGATACACTGCCAATATTTCTTGAATCAAAGTGGGAATTTTTGCTATATTCACATATTCATAAAGTAAATGACCCAAAACATAAACTTGATAACCAGGGGTTTCTGTGGTAATACCAACTAAAGTAATATCAGCTTGAGTGTGTTGAGCGCAAGATTTACTACAACCACTAAAGTGGATATTCACTGGAGAATCTAGAATCATCAGACTGTCTAGGTATTTTACCAAGTTTAAGGCATCATCTTTAGTTTCGGTGGCCGCCGCAGCACAACCCCGTTTCCCGGAACAAGCTACTAAAAAACTTTTGATGTCGGTTGGTGAAGAGTTTAAACCTAAATTGGTAATTTCTTGCTCAACTTCGCTAATTTGGTTTTGGGGAATATTAGCTAATAGTAAGTTTTGCCAAGGTGTTAACCTGATATTATCATTGCTATACCTTTGGGCAATATTCGCTAAACTCCTCATTTGCCACGTTTCTAATCTTCCTAAGGGTAAGACTACACCGATATAATATAATCCGGTTTGGCTTTGGGGATAAATACCAATATGAGCTTGGCGACTGGAAGTCGCGGCTACACAGGCAAAACCCGCCTTCGCGGGTTGCAAATCATTTATTTTATGTGAGTCCGCGAAGGCGGACTTCGTTTGTGTAGCCGCGATTTCTAATCGCTGGGTATATACTTGTTGAAGATATTCTTTAATTGTGATGTTATTGATGATTTCTCGTAAGCGAGGTTTGCGACGGTTTTTAGTATCTATGTGTTTGAGATAAGTTTGGGCTAATGCTGCTAAGACTTGTATTGTCTCTTCTGGTTTGCATAAAATCCCTGTGTCTTTAGCTGGTTCTCCTTTTTCTCCATAACTGAGATATAACCGCAAATATACATTGCTGTTACTTAATTCGGCTGCCAATATAATATCATTGGCTTGATATCTTACGGAAACTTTGCCTCCACTATCAAAGCAGACGCTAAATTTTGCCGATAATTCGCCAAGGTGAGAATGTGCGGTAATATATTCTTCCCAGGCTTTAACTAAGGGACGAGTATCTATTAATTCTTCTGGGTCTATACCCGCTGTGGGATTGGTCATGATGTTGCGGATATGATCTATTTTGGCATTGGTAGAAGCTAAACCTAATGCTTGGAATTTTTTCAGAACCTCAATATTTATGCTTTGTTTAATTTCTCTAATTTGAATATTAGCGCGGTTAGTAATATCAATATAGCCGCTACCTTCATTATCAGCAATATCTGCAATAGTCTGAAATTGTTGATAATTTATGATTCCCCCTGGTATTCTTAACCGATAAAGAAGACCATCTTGGGCGAGTGTGCTATAAAATAAACCTGGACAAGCAGTAAATGGAATTTGCAAAATTATAACTCCTTCTCTGTGTGACGCAGAGACAGAACCAATGTGAATATCCTAGAGTTAGCATTCTGACTTACTCAATTTTAGATTTTGGATTTTTAGTTAAACTCCAATTATCTCAAATTGCTTTACAGTTGCGGCACAGTCCCGGAATTGAACCGAAGTTTCCTAACTCTAGGATTCAGCAGTTTACCACAAAATGGTATTTTTTACTATTGTCAATCAATAGAAATTGGATTAATTACTTTCAATACCTTGTCCATTTTTGTAGGTTGGGTTAAGCGATAGCGCAACCCGACGCATTTGTTGGTGGGTTGTAGTTAACGCGTCCCGTCAGAGATACGTACCGATTACTCCACGTTCACGCAGTGTCCCGCAGGGATACGTTCACGTTCCACAACCCAACCTTGGATCTTATTTAACTTGTGTTAAAAATTTAAAATATCTAAAGATGCTTCTATTTCTAATTCTATAATTCTAGCTTGTGTATCTTGATGTTCTGCTAATTTTCCTTCTTGCCAATATAAATCTGCGGCTTTCTGAAAATCCTCAACTGCTCGCTGTTTATCTGCAATCTCTAACAGGGCATTTCCTCGGTTATAATAAGCATTAATATAGTGAGAATTAATTTTAATTACTTGAGTATAGTCGTCAATTGCTGCTTCATATTTTCCTAAATCAAAGTGAGAATTACCCCGATAATAATAAACATCAATATCATTAGGATTCATTTTAATCGCTTGGTTATAATCAGCAATAGCTCCTTCATAATCTCCTAATTCAGCCCGCTCATGTCCACGATTTTTATAACCTATAGCATCATCAGGATCAATATTAATTACTTCCTGTTTTTCATCTAATAAATAACGAGATATTTGTCTATCTTTTTGGATAGTAGCATAATCAGGATTCAGCTTAATTGCCTGATTATAATCTTCGATAGCTCCTTGAGTGTCACCAATATGAGAACGAATATCAGCGCGATTTTTATAATTAATAGCAATATAAGGATTAATTCTCATAGCTTGGGTATAAGCCTCTATCGCTATTTGATAATTACCTATTTGATAATGTGTTAAACCTATTTGATTATAAGCTTGAGGATGATTAGGATTAATATTTATTGCTTGATTATAATTAATAATTGCTGTGTGATAATCACCTAATTGATAATTAACTAACCCTAGTTTATAGTAAATATCAGCATCACTATTATTAAATAGTAAAGCTTGATTGTAACTATTAATTGCTGCTACATACTCCCTTTTGTGGAAATATTCATTACCGAGAGTTAAATAAAAAATAGTTAAATCAACAGGTGCAGATTGGGGTTTAATTACTGGACTTTGGGAGAAATTAGATTGATCAAAAGTTGGAGAAATTTGGAATTGTTCTAAATAAGAAAATAACCCACCACCATACAATAATTGATTAATCCCAAAGGAAATTTTTCCAGTTTTCAACTTAATCATTTGTGTGGGGAGAAATCCAGCTAAAAAAAGGTGATATGCAGATTGTGCTTCATGGACTTCTTCTTGAATCAAAATACAGACAATTACCGCATTTTTTTCCACTTCTTCAGCACTAACTGACCATTGAACTCTATCAAAAATTCCGTGACGAGATTTAACTTCAACGCCAATTGCAGAATTAGCAGTGAGTGTAAAATCACTTTTACCATCACCACCAAAGCGTTTTTCATAATCTACTTCCGTAATAAAATTAGCTAATCGTTCTTTAACAACTTCCTCACCTAATTTACCTTTAAGATTATTAATAAAAACATCACGGACTGGGGAGGTGCGTTTATATTTTTCCGCCATTAACCAGCAAAATTCCCGTAATGCTTTTAATCTCTCACCAGAAATAATAGTTAATTCACTATGTTGACCTTCTATTTGACAGTGAAGTAAACAACCAGATATTAACCTTTTGAGAAAGTCAGACTGTAGCGATCGCAGGAAAGTAATCCAATCCATGTATAATATTTCTGCGGTCTTTTAATTAACTGTAAATTACTGAGAATTTTTTCCTTCTTCCCTGATTTGGCGTAAGGTTTGCAGCAGTTTTTGATTAGATTCACTAGATATAGCCGGAGAATCACTGCTTTGTTTTGGTGCAGTTACAGGCTTAATAATATTTACAGATGGTGTTGCATCAAGATTTTTGGTATTTTGAGGTTCAGTTAATTGTTTAGAATTTGGAGTTGTTGAAGGTTTTATTTGAGGTTCAAGTAATTGTTTAGCATTTGGGGTTTTTGAAGGTTGTATTTGAGGTTCAGGTAATTTTTCAGTATTTGGAGTTGGTACAGATTGAATTTTAGAACTTACCCCAGAAGGACTAGAATTATTTTGAAACTTCAGTTGGAAAGGATAAGAGCTAATTAACTGCTTATCAGCTTGAGGTGGATTAGTGCTGAAAAATTCCCGAACTTTAGATTGTAACTTTGGCGATTCTGTTCCTGCTTGGAACTTAATATCTAAAACCTTACCATCTTGATCTACCACTAATCTACCCACAACTACTGTACCTTCCATCTCAGGTATATCTGTAGAAATGGTTTCACGAATTACACCTTTCTCTTTTACATTTGGGTATTCTTGGCGGATGTTTTGTCTGAGATTGTTGTATGAGTTTAGTTTAGCCAGTAATTGTTCAGTTTTTTTAC